>NZ_JBEOOL010000016.1:0-107105 GCF_040309225.1 Pseudoalteromonas sp. GW168-MNA-CIBAN-0100
ATTATTGACCCCGTAGGTGATACTAACAACACCACCCCAACTATTTCAGGCACCGCAACGGGTGAGCCAGAGGGCACGGTTGTTACTATTACCGTAACTGATGAAGCAGGTAATCCACAAACTATTACCACAGAAGTACAAGCCGATGGCACCTTTAGTGTTGATGTACCAAATGAATTAAGTGAAGGCGAATTTACCGTTGAAGTATCGGTTACCGATACCGCAGGTAATGAAACCACAGCAACAACAACAGGCGAAGTTGATACTGCCGCGCCAACAGTTATTATTGACCCCGTAGGTGATACTAACAACACCACCCCAACTATTTCAGGCACCGCAACGGGTGAGCCAGAGGGCACCGTTGTTACTATTACTGTAACTGATGAAGCAGGTAACCCACAAACTATTACTACTGAAGTACAAGCCGATGGCACCTTTAGTGTGGATGTACCGAACGAATTAAGTGAAGGCGAATTTACTGTTGAAGTATCGATTACTGATACCGCGGGTAATGAAACCACAGCCACAACAACGGGAGAAGTTGATACCACAGCGCCAATAGTTACTATTAATGCACTAGGCGATACGAGTGATACAACACCGACCATTTCAGGCACAGTTAGCGGGGAGCCTGCTGGTTCAACCATAACTTTAACAGTGACCGATGCTAATGGCGCAGTACAAATAATTTCAGCACAAGTAATTGCTGATGGAAGTTGGACTGCAGAAGTATCCGCGGCTTTAGCTGAAGGAAGCTACTCTGTAGATGCAAGTATTAGTGATAGCGCTGGTAATGAAGGCACAGCAAGTGCTTCAGGCACAATTGATACAAGCGCATTGACCATTACCATTGATATTATTGGCGAAACTAACGATCAAACACCTCAAATAAATGGTGATACTTTTAATGCACAAGCTGGCTCTCAAGTTGAAGTTCAGATCACTGACTCAGCGGGTGCAATAATTACTTTAACCACAGTTGTTGATGAAAACGGTCTTTGGAGTGTTACTCCGCCTGCAAATTTAGCTGAGGGCACCATTTTAATTAGTGCAACAGTAACAGACATAGGTGGTGGAACGGCTAATGCAGAGCTTGATGCTGTAATTGATATTACGCCTCCAACCATACAAGTAAATGAACTAGAAACAAGTAATGATACAACACCGGTTATTTCTGGTAACACAACAGACGTAGTTGCAGGCACAGTTATAAATTTAACGGTTACTGATTCTCAAGGGGTTGTTCGCACATTTAGCACTACAACGGATGTAGAAGGTAATTGGAGTGTTGAACTTTCTCAAGAGTTGGCCTCGGGCGATTATTCTGTAGAAGCTGAAGTATCTGATGCTGCAGGAAATAGCGCTTCAGATACGGCTACAGGTAACATAGATACATCAGGACCTAGCTTAACCGTTGACTTTGAAGCTGTAACCAACGACTCAACGCCTACTATTTCAGGCACTAGTGATGCAGACGTTGGTACCAGTATCACGGTTGTTATTACAGATGAAAATGGAGTTGAACAAACACTTAGCACCACAGTAGATGCAAATGGTAACTGGGAAGTAACTCCACAAACAGATTTAAATGAAGGTGATAACACCATCGAAGTGAGTGTATCTGACGAAGCAGGAAATACGACAACAGTTACAGATACAATTACGTTAGACACACAAGCGCCAATACTCACCATTCAAAACGTAGGCGATGTCAGCGATTTAACACCTGAGCTGCAGGGCACTAGTAATGAAATTGGCGGCACCGTAACACTGACCATCACCGACAGCCAAGGCGCTGAGCAAACCTTCACCACCACCGTTGAAAGTGATGGCCACTGGAATATTGAAATTCCAGGTGCCCTTGCACAAGGTGACTTTAGCGTTGTTGCCAGCATTACTGATGCTGCAGGCAACGACACCACGGCCAACAGTAGTGGTAATGTAGATACCATTACACCGGTTATCACCGTTGATGCACTGGGTTTAGGCAACGACAGCACCCCAGTTGTTAGTGGTACCTCAACAGAGCCTGAAGGCACCGTTGTGAATATTGTTATCACAGACAGTAACGGCGATGAAACACCAATTACAGCCACAGTCGATGCGAACGGCAACTGGCAAGCAATCAGCCCTGAATTACCAGAGGGCAGCTACAGTGTGCAAGCCAGCATTACCGATGCCGCAGGTAACACCGATAGTGCCGTGCAATCGGGCACCATTGATAGCCTCGCGCCAACGCTTGTGCTTGATACCGTGGGCGCAACGAACGATAGCACCCCGACTATCAGCGGAAGTACCAATGCGCCAGCGGGGACTGTTATTAGCATCAGCGTGAGTGATGGCACCACAACAGAAACGTTCACCGCGACAGTACAAGCTGATGGCAGCTGGTCAGCGGATGTACCGAATGCACTGAGCGATGGTGAGCTCACCATTGAAGCTAGCGTTAGTGATAACGCCGGTAATACCACTACATTAAGTGAAACCGCAACACTCAACACCACGGCCCCAAGCATTAGTATTAATGCATTGGTTGATACCAACGACACTACCCCAACCATTAATGGTACAAGCGATGCGGCAGATAACACCACCATTAGCTTAACGTTTGAAGACAGTGCAGGGAATATTACGACTGTTGATACGACGGTAACGGGTGGCGTCTGGAGCGTTGATGCACCAACTGATTTAGCCGAAGGTGAATACACGGTGACCGCAGAGGTAGACGATGGCCTAGGTAATATCGGCAGCGCCACCGAAACAGGTCAGATAGACTTAACCGCACCGAGCCTTGTTATTACCGACAACGGCGTAGGCAACGATACCACCCCAACTATTACCGGTACTAGCGATGCACCGCAAGGCAGTACGGTAACGGTTATAGTGACAGATACCAGTGGCACACCACAAACAATGAGCGCCACTGTACTTGCCAATGGCACGTGGTCAATCCCTGTACCGGTAGCACTTGCAGAAGGTGCATACACCATTAGCGCGAGTGTTGAAGACACCGCTGGTAATGAAGCCACCGCCACAGGCACTGGTGAAATAGATACCACCGCACCGACACTTGTACTTACCAGCTCAGGCTCAAGTAACGACATCACCCCGACACTCAGTGGCACAAGCGATGCCGTTGAAGGCACGGTTATTAACTTCACCGTAGTGGACGATCAAGGCAATACACAAACCTTCACCACCACTGTGGGTGCTGATGGCAACTTCTCAGTTGAAGTACCGATTGCACTGGCAGAAGGGCCGTACACGATCACCGCCAACATCAGCGATGTGGCAGGTAACAGCACCAACATTACAGGCATTGGCACCATTGATACCACAGCACCAAGTGTGAGTGTGGATGCGCCAGTACTCACCAACGACACCACACCAACTGTGACTGGCACCAGTGATGCACCTAACAGCACCATTACGGTTACATTTACAGACGCAGCAAATGCCACCCAAAGCATTGATGTACAAACCGATGCAAATGGTAACTGGAGTGCGACACCAACAGGTACATTAGCTGAAGGTAATTACAGCGTCAGCGCCAGCATTACCGATGCCGCAGGCAATACAGGCACGGGTACAGACAGTGGCGAAGTAGATGTTACACCACCAGATTTAGCGTTTACACCTACCTTCTTATTAGGTTCATTGGTGTTATTAAACGGTACCTCTGATTTACCGGCTGGCAGTGAAATTACCATTACCGAGCAACTGGTAGGCGGTGGCGTAGGACTAAGTTACACCACAACCACAGATGCCAATGGTAACTGGTCATTAACTGGTATCGACATCTCATTACTGAACTTAGGCTCCGTGATCGCAACAGCGACCGATGCAGCAGGTAATACCCGTACAATTAGCTCAGATGACTTTGATAATACACCGCCGACACTCACTGTTGATGTTGCAGCACAAAGCGACAGCAACACGCCAATCATAAGCGGTACAAGTGATGCGGGTGAAGGCGCGCAAGTCACTATTGTAGTGACCGATAGCGATGGTAATTCACAAACTATCACCGCCCTTGTGGATGCAAACGGTGATTGGATCGCCACTCCAACCACACCGCTAAGCGAAGGTGAAACGACCATTGAAGTAAGTGTGCGCGACAGTGTCGGCAATGAAACCACCGTGAGTGACACCACGACTATCGACACGCAAGCGCCACTACTCACCATTCAAAACGTAGGCGATGTCAGCGACTTAACACCAGAGCTTCAGGGCACCAGTAATGAAATTGGTGGCACCGTAACACTCACCATCACCGACAGCGAAGGTGCTGTGCAAACCATTGATACGATAGTTGACAGCGATGGCCACTGGGCTATTGAAATTCCAGGTGCCCTTGCACAAGGTGATTTTACTGTAAGCGCGAATATTACTGATGCGGCAGGCAACGACACCACTGCCAACAGCAGTGGTAATGTAGATACTATTACACCCGTTATCACCGTTGATGCACTGGGTTTAGGCAACGACAGCACCCCAGTTGTTAGTGGTACCTCAACAGAGCCTGAAGGCACGGTTATCAACATTATTATTACCGACAGTAACGGTGATGAGCACCCAATCACCGCCACCGTCGGTGCAAACGGTAATTGGCAAGCAACCAGCCCTGAATTACCAGATGGCAGCTACACCGTACAAGCCAGTATCACCGATGATGCAGGCAACACAGGTGGCGCAGTTCAATCAGGCAACCTAGATACCTTAGCGCCGACACTGACGTTAGACACAGTCGGTGCCACGAATAACAGCACGCCAACAATTAGCGGGACATCGAACGCGCCAGCAGGCACGGTTATAACGATTAACGTCACGGATGCAGATAATACAGAAACGTTTACCGCAACAGTACAAGCCGATGGCAGTTGGTCAGCAGATGTACCGAACGCGTTAACTGATGGTCCACTTACTATCGAAGCAAGCGTTAGTGACAGTTCAGGCAACACCACTACATTAAGTGAAACCGCAACACTCAACACTACGGCCCCAAGCATCAGTATTAATGCATTGGTTGACACCAACGACACCACCCCAACCATTAATGGTACAAGCGATGCGGCAGATAACACCACCATTAGCTTAACGTTTGAAGACAGTGCAGGGAATATTACGACAGTTGATACGACCGTAACGGGTGGAGTATGGAGTGTCGATGCACCAACTGACTTAGCCGAAGGCGAATATACTGTCACCGCACAGGTAGACGATGGCCTAGGTAATATCGGCAGTGCCACCGAAACAGGTCAGATAGACCTTACTGGTCCGAGCCTTGTTATTACCGACAACGGTGTAGGCAACGACACCACGCCAACAATTGCAGGTACCAGCGATGCACCGCAAGGCAGTGAAGTAGCCATTGTTGTCACCGACAGCAGCGGCGCAGCGCAAACAATGAGCGCCACCGTACTAGCCAATGGTACGTGGTCAATCCCTGTACCGGTAGCACTAGCAGAAGGTGCATACACCATTAGTGCAAGTGTTGAAGATGCCGCAGGCAACGACACCACCGCCACAGGCACTGGTGAAATAGATACCATTGCACCGACACTTGTACTTACCAGCCCTGGTTCAAGTAATGACATCACCCCGATATTTAGCGGAACAAGCGATGCGGTTGAAGGCACGGTTATTAACTTCACCGTAGTGGATGATTTTGGTAGCTCACAAACGTTCACCACCATTGTGGATGCTGATGGCAACTTCTCAGTGGAAGTACCGACTGCACTGGCAGAAGGGCCGTACACGATCATCGCCAACATCAGCGATGTGGCAGGAAACAGCACCGATATTACCGGTAACGGCACCATTGATACCACAGCACCAAGTGTGAGTGTAGATGCGCCAGTATTAACAAATGACAGCACGCCCACAGTGACAGGCACCAGTGATGCACCTAACAGCACCATCACGGTGACGTTTACAGATGCAGCAAATGCCACTCAAAGCATTGATGTACAAACAGATACTAACGGTAACTGGAGTGCGACACCAACAGGTACATTAGCTGAAGGTAATTACAGTGTCAGCGCCAGCATCACTGATGCAGCGGGCAACACAGGTACAGGTACAGACAGCGGCGAAGTGGATGTAACTCCGCCAACCCTTGCCTTTACACCAACCTTTGAACTTGGTTTATTGGTTACCTTAAGTGGTACGTCTGACTTGCCAGCAGGCAGTGAAATTACGATTACCGAGCAACTGGTAGGCGGTGGTATTGGTGCAACATATACCACTACAACGGATGCGGATGGCAACTGGTCATTAGTCGGGTTGGATGTATCGTTACTTGATGTTGGCTCAGTGATCGCAACAGCGACCGATGCCGCAGGTAACACGCGTACAATTAGCTCAGATGACTTTGATAATACACCGCCGACACTCACTGTTGATGTTGCAGCACAAAGCGACAGCAACACGCCAATCATAAGCGGTACAAGTGATGCGGGTGAAGGCGCGCAAGTCACTATTGTAGTGACCGATAGCGATGGTAATTCACAAACTATCACCGCCCTTGTGGATGCAAACGGTGATTGGATCGCCACACCAGCGACACCATTAAGTGAAGGTCAAAGCACCATTGAAGTAAGTGTGCGCGATAGTGTCGGCAATGAAACCACCGTGAGTGACACCACGACTATCGACACGCAAGCGCCACTACTCACCATTCAAAACGTGGGCGATGTCAGCGATTTAACACCAGAGCTTCAGGGCACCAGTAATGAAATTGGTGGCACTGTTACACTCACCATCACCGATAGCGAAGGCATCAATCAAACCCTTAGCACTGTTGTAGGCAGCGATGGTCACTGGGCAATCGAAGTATCGACAGCCCTTGCACAAGGTGACTTTAGCGTTGTTGCCAGCATTACCGATGCCGCAGGCAACGAGAGTACCGCAAACAGCAGTGGTAATGTGGATACCATTACACCGGTTGTCACCGTTGATGCACTGGGTTTAGGCAACGACAGCACCCCAGTGATTAGTGGTACCTCAGCAGAGCCTGCAGGCACGGTTATAAACATTGTTATTACTGACAGTAACGGTGATGAACACCCAATCACCGCTACTGTGGATGCAAACGGTGATTGGCAAGCAACTAGCCCTGAATTACCAGATGGAAGCTACACCGTACAAGCCAGTATCACCGATGATGCAGGCAATACTGGCGGTGCAGTTCAATCAGGCAACCTAGATACCTTAGCGCCGACACTGACGTTAGACACAGTAGGTGCCACTAATAACAGCACCCCAACAATCAGCGGAAGCAGCAATGCGCCAGCGGGCACAGTGATAAACATCAGTGTAAGCGATGGCACCACAACCGAAACGTTCACCGCGACAGTACAAGCCGACGGCAGTTGGTCAGCAGATGTGCCGACAGCATTAGCTGATGGAGAGCTTACTATTGAAGCCAGCGTGAGCGATAACGCCGGAAACACCACCACATTAAGTGAAACCGCGACACTCAACACCACCGCGCCGAGCATTAGCATTAATGCCTTGGTTGATACCAACGACACCACACCAACCATTAATGGTACAAGCGATGCGGCAGATAACACCACTATCAGCTTAACGTTTGAAGACAGTGCAGGGAATATTACGACTGTTGATACGACCGTAACGGGTGGTGTATGGAGCGTCGATGCACCAAGCGTACTAGCCGAAGGCGAATATACGGTCACCGCAGAGGTAGACGATGGCCTAGGTAATATCGGCAGTGCCACCGAGACAGGTCTGATAGATCTAACAGGTCCGAGCCTTGTTATTACCAACAACGGTGTAGGCAACGACACCACGCCAACGATTGCAGGCAGTAGTGATGCACCGCAAGGCAGTACGGTAACGGTTATAGTGACAGATAGCAGTGGTGCAGCGCAAACAATGAGCGCCACCGTACTTGCTAATGGTACGTGGTCAATTCCTGTACCGGCAGCCATTGCAGAAGGTGGATACACCATCAGCGCAGGCGTGAGCGATGCAGCAGGCAATGACACCACCGCTACAGGCACCGGCGAAGTAGACACCACCGCACCTACACTTGTACTTACCAGCCCAGGTTCAAGCAACGACGTAACCCCGACACTGAGCGGCACAAGCGATGCGGTTGAAGGCACCGTTATTAACTTCACCGTAGTGGATGATTTAGGCAATACACAAACGTTTACTACCACTGTTGATGCCGATGGCACCTTCTCAGTCGAAGTGCCTACAGCACTTGCAGAAGGACCGTATAGTATTGAAGCCAGCATCAGCGATGTTGCCGGTAACAGCACGGACATTACAGGTAACGGCACAATAGACACCGCTGCACCAAGTATTACTGTGGATGCGCCAGTATTAACAAACGACAGCACGCCAACCGTTACTGGCACCAGTGATGCACCTAACAGCACGATTACGGTTACGTTTACAGATGCAGCAAATGCCATCCAAAGCATTGATGTACAAACCGATGTTAATGGTAACTGGAGTGCGACACCAACAGGTACATTAGCTGAAGGTAATTATAGCGTCAGCGCCAGCATCACTGATGCTGCAGGCAATACAGGCACTGGCACAGATAATGGTGAACTAGATGTAACCGCTCCGGAGCTTGAAATTATTCCATCGTTTTTATTAGGAAATTTGGTTTCTCTTTCGGGGGATTCTGATTTACCAGGAGGCTCTGTGATCACTATTACAGAGTACCTAGTTGGTGGGTTAGTTGGTGCAACTTATACAGCAACGACAAATCCTGATGGCACGTGGGGGCTTGCAAACATAACAGTACCTTTACTAAGTCTTGCTTATGTCACAGCCAGTGCTAGTGATGCCGCTGGTAATGTCAGAACAATCAATACGCTTGATTTTGATAACGTAGCGCCAGAACTAACCGTTAGTGTTGATGCACTTTCAAACGATAGTACCCCAGTAATTAGCGGCACCACTGATATGGGGCAAGGCACTGTAATTAATATGACGGTTACCGATAGTGCAGGGCAAAGCCAAGAGTTTACGGCGATTGTTCAAGCCGGTGGCGACTGGTCTGTTGCTGTACCTGCAGAGCTAGCGCAAGGTCAATATACCGTTGTTGCAGAGGTTAGAGACAGTGTTGGTAACTTAACAACGCAGCAGGCTCAAGGTGAAATAGACAGTGTTGATCCTACATTAATTGTGAACGAAGTTAACGCGACAATAGATACAACACCTACAATTTCAGGAACAAGTAATGAGATAGGTGCAGATGTAAGCATTATTATTGGTGGTCAAACACTAACAGCAACTGTGGGTACTGATGGCAATTGGCAAGTAGATGTCCCCGTAGCACTTGTTGATGGTGATTATACGGCGCAAGTAAGTATTACCGATGACGCTAATAATATCAGCAGCACGACTATTGATTTAACAATTGATACCCAAGTACCTGTTATTGTACTTAATGATATAACTGTATTTAACACTAATACACCAATTGTAAGTGGTACTTCAACTGAACCACAGAATACGGTGGTCGATATAGTCATTACAGATAGCAACGGTGATATACATACTTTAACCGCAATAGTTGATGCTAGCGGCGATTGGCAAGTTACAGCGCCAAGCTTGCCAGATGGCGATTATGATGTAGAGGTAAGTATTACCGATGATGCTGGTAATACAGGCTCTGATACAGGTTCGAGTTTTGTTGATACTCAAGCACCAAGTATTACTATAAATGCATTAGGTACAATTAATAACAGCACGCCAACTATTTCAGGCACATCCAATGAACCTGAAAACACGAGTATTACAGTAACTGTGACCGATGGAGATAGTACCGAGACTTACACAACTGTTGTTGGCGCAGGAGGTGCTTGGAGTGTAGATATAACCGACGCACTGACTGATGGTGAAGTTATAGTTTCTGCAACTATTATCGATACCGCAGATAATAGTGCTTCAGCAAATGCTACCGCAACGCTAAATACTAATGCGCCAACAATTAATATTAATACAATGGTTGATACGAACGATCAAACACCAGCAATATCAGGCACAAGTAGTGCAATAGATAACTCGGTGATCACAGTCGTTATAACTGACGTTAATAACGTTTCACATACTGTAACTACGACGGTAGTAGGCGGTATTTGGAGTGTTGATGCGACCGATATTCTACCTGAAGGTGAATTTACTGTTTCGGCAAGTGTAACTGAAGGAAGCTTAACGAGTAATACAACAGGTAGCGGTGTTATCGATTTAACCGCGCCAACGCTTAGTATTACTCCGCTTGTAACTTTAAATGATACAACGCCTACAATTTCAGGCACAACAACCGCACCGCAAGGCGCATTAGTTATTATTTTAATTACTGATAGCTTAGGTGCAGAGCAAACGGTTAATGCTACGGTTGGTGCAAATGGCACATGGTCAGTCGCTGCAAGTACAGAGTTGAGTGAGGGCGCTTACACGGTTTCAGCTTCAACCACAGATACTGCCGGTAACCCTGTAAACACAAGTACTACAGGGGTAGTTGACATAACAGCGCCAGTTGTAACTATTAGCGATATTGTTGGAAGTACTGATCTAACTCCAAGTATTTCTGGAAGTGTGACAGGTGCCAATGTGGGTGATGCTGTTGCAGTGGTATTCACTGATGCACAAGGTAATGAGCATACTGTAAATACAACAGTTCAAACTGGTGGTGTATGGTCTGTAGAGGCAACTAGCTCTCTATCACAAGGAGATTATTCAGTTGAAGTCTCTGTTACTGATAGCGCGGGTAATACCGGGGACGCAACAAATACAGCAACTATTGATACAATTGCTCCCGAAATTAGTATTGATCAAAGTTCATTAATACTTACCCAAGACAGCACGCCATTAATTAATGGCACATCAAACGAGCCAAATACAAACGTTGTAGTTACCTTTACTGATTCTGCTGGAGTTTCTCATCAAATGACCGTTCAAACCGATGGCAATGGAGACTGGCAAGCGGCTGCTAATAATATTTTAGCTGACGGTGTTTACAGTGTTAGTGCAACTATTAGCGATGCTGCGGGCAATACTTCGGTCGACAATAAAACCGGTGGTGAGGTTGATACCGTGGGACCAGAGCTAACAATTGTGCCTTCGTTCCTATTAGGTCAGTTGGTTTCTTTATCTGGCACATCTGATTTAGGTGAAGGTAAAACGGTCACTGTTACTTTAGAGTTAGCTGGCGACTTAGCTGATTTAACTTATGATGTAACCACTGATGCAAATGGCGACTGGGTGCTGGTAGGCTTGGCGGTAAATGTTATTGGCTTATCTGTTATTAAAGCTTCAGCTACTGATGAGGCAGGTAACACAACCACAGTAACCACTGCAGACGTAGATGCTTCAACCCCAGTACTAAATGCGGTAGTCGACTTTGTAACTGGGCAGGGCGATTTACCAATAATTAGTGGTACGACCGACCAAGCACCAGGCACTGAAGTGCTAGTTAGAGTGGTAGATAGCGAAAATGTAGTACAAGAGCTTACGGCTATAGTTCAAGCCGATAATACGTGGGCTGTACAGGTTCCTCAATCATTAGCTGAAGGTACATTTAGCGTAACAGTTGACGTGTTAAGTGAAGTCGGCATTACTACCACGCAACTACTTACCGGAGTGGTGGATACAATATCGCCAACACTTGGCTTACAGGTTATTGGCACAACATCAGACTCCACGCCAATCATCCAAGGTACCAGTGATTTAATTAACGGTGTTGTTGAAATACAACTTGATGGTGGTTCAGTGTTAACAACCACGGTCGATGCGCTAGGGATATTTACACTCGAGGTAGACGCACTTACTGAAGGGCAGCACGTTGCTAATGTGAGTATTACTGATGATGCAGGAAACGTAGTTACCGATACTCTCGAGTTTGTAGTGGATACACTAGTACCAGTGGTTGATATTTTACCATTGACTATTAGCGATACCGATATATTAACTATTTCAGGCAGTTCTGAAGAGCCTGAGGGTACAGACATTGACGTAACTGTTATTGGTAGTAATGGTGATGAAACAGTATTTGATGCTGTAGTTGGAAGTGATGGTACTTGGTCTTTAGTAACAACTAGCTTACCAGATGGTATATACACTGTTTACGCAAATATTACTGATGCTGCGGGCAATGTAGGCGAGTCTGTTACAGAACAAGTAACTATAGATACCATTCCACCAGCGTTAGAAATAGATGCGTTTGGAGTACTTAATACCCTAACACCAACAATTACAGGCTCCAGCGATGAGGAAGTAGGAAGTTTAATTACAGTAAATATCACTGACTCAACAGCCGCAGTACAAACAGTTACTACTACTGTTCTTGGAGATGGTACTTGGTCTGTCATTGCTCCTTTATTACCTGAAGGAGAAATTACAGTTGAGGCCATAAGTACCGATAGCGCTGGCAATACAACCACTGTAAATCAAATAGGTACTGTCAGTACAACCCTGCCAAGTTTGTTGATAAACCCAATAATTGATACAAGCGATACAACACCTACCATTAGCGGCACAACAGATGTATTAAATGGCAATGTAGAAGTCGTTATTACTGATAGCAGTGGTACCACAACAACCTATAACACCACGGCTATAGCAGGTATATGGAGTTTAATACCTACAGTACCGTTAGCAGAGGGTGCTTTTACAGTCGATGCCACTGTAGAAAACTTATCACTTACGAGTAGTACAAGTCTTGATGGCATTGTTGATTTAACACCACCAACAGTTGAAGTTGATCAATTACCTGTAACCAATAACCCGCTACCGACGATAACAGGTATAAGTGATGCACCAGCAGGTACCAATGTGAGTGTTGTTATTACTGATGCTAATAACGATTCACAAACTATTACCGCTCAAGTTGCAGGCAATGGCACATGGTCAGTAACAGCTACTACCGCACTGAGTGAAGGTAGCTTTAGTGCAACAGCATCAATAAGCGATACAGCTGGTAACTCTGCTAGCGATACTATGGGGTCAAGCACAGACTACACAGCGCCAACTGTAGTCATAGATCCAATATTGGTAGGGCAAGATACAACACCTACTGTTACAGGGTCAGTAACTGAAAGTTTTGCAGGCGCGTTAGTAGTCGTTATGTTTACTGATTCAGCTGGTGCCACTCACAATGTTCAAACAACAGTTGGAGCTGATGGGACGTGGAGTGTGACATCAGCAGAAGTACTTCCTGAGGGCAACTACAGCGTAGATGTAAGCATTGCTGATGGTGCAGGTAATATCGGTACGCAATCATCAAGTAGCGCAATTGACTCAGGTATTACAATTGACTCGGGGTTAGAGCTAACCGCAGATCAAACACCGCTTGTTACGGGGACTGCCGCTCCAGGTGAGTCTGTAACTGTTACCTTTAATGGTCCAACTGAAAGTATTGTATTAATAGAAACTGTTAATGCATCGGGTGTATGGAGTGCTACAGCTAATACTGACTTAGCTGATGGGGAGTACACAGTAACAGCCGTAGCAACTGATACATCAGGTAATACAACTTCAAGCGGTAGTATATCTGGATTGGTTATTGATACCACGCCAATAGGTTTTGAGGTTACTGATTTTAGTTCAGGAATATTAGGTATTGTACTCCCATCAGTTGAAGGGACAACAGAGCCAGATACTGAAGTATACATTATTGGCTCTTCGTTATTAGGCATTGACTTACTCGGTCTAGATTTAGATGTATTAGAACTTTCAAGCAGCTTTACTTCAGATAGCAATGGAGATTGGGGAGGGTTTTTAAACTTAGCCAACCTAAACATTGGTGGAGGGGAGCAATATTATTTTGTTACTGTTGATGAAGTCGGAAACTACTTGATTAAAAATACGGGTAACGAGGTAGAGCAGTCCGGCAATATTTACACCTCTGAATCAGGCTCAGGTGCTGGCGACATTATGCCAGCGTCATTTAGCGAAGAGTCAGCATTGGGTGATACGCAAGGTGATGAAGTGTTAAACACCGAAACCATTAATTTAGCAAATGTAGGAACAATAGCAAGCACGCCAGAACAGGTGGTAGGAGTTAGTGAAGCAGAACCACTAAGCATAAACGATGTAATAATTGACTCTGAAACAGAGCAGTTAGTTGCTTTAAATAATCTACTTGATGAAGAAGGCTCTGCAATTGCTTATACTCCAGCTCAAAGTGGGGGAAGCATTGATGCAGCAGCGCCTGCGGTTGATGTACAAAATCAATCGGAAGAGATGATTAAACACTTAATTGAAAGTAGTAATAATCAAACGGATATTTAATATCAATAAAGCCCTCTTAATTATTAAGGGGGCTTACATTATTAAGTAAATTGATATTATTTATAACGAAATTTAAGCATAAAGGACATTAAAAAAGCCTTATTGATAAATCAATAAGGCTTTTTTAATGTGAAATTTTGGGCTTACGCTTTTAAATTACGAACCAGTTTACTCTCGGTATTTACAGACTTACCGGCTTGGTCGTAGGTCATTGACGTTGGTGCGCCAATTAATATCTCTTTTAATTGTTTAACACTAAGTTGCGCTTGACGGGCAGCATGAGCATTCACATTATTTTGTTTTTGGCATTGCGCAAGTTGAGTTTTAACTTGGCTTATTAGCTCAGAGATTTCAGGATTTTGTGTATCGTTACTGGCAATTAGCTTACTTAGCTCTTTATCTAGAGTGCTTAGCTTAGTTAAAAAAGACATTTTTTGTTGGGTAATTTCTTTTAAACCAGCACCACGTCGTGAAGCAATAGCAGTAAGCTCGTCGTTTAATAGCGTATGCAAAGAATCTAAACAACTTACTTGTTGGTTTAGTTTTACGCTAATTAAACTATTATGATCAGCCATACACGTTAAACTCAAAATCAGCTAAGTTTTTAGCAAGCTTTTCACTGTCCACTTGATATTTACCTTCGGTAATTGCTTTTTTAAGCTCAGCAACTTTATCGCTATCAAAGCCAGACGATTGCTGTGCTTTATCTTGAAGCGTTTTTAATTGCTGCGCTTGCGGCGTCAAGCTTACAGAGTCACTTGCTGCTTTAGGCGAAGGAGTCTGCGTCGCTTGTGTATTTGCGTTATCTTTTTTTAAATCAACTTGTTGTTGCTTTGCATTTGTTAACGCATTAGCTTGTTGATTACTGCCATTAACTTGATTAACCATAATAATAAACCCGTATATTACCCAACTTATGCCATGTTATCGGCATATACGTAGGATACTTTAGTATAAATCTAAATTAAATATTCACCTGAACAGACTCTACACCATCTACTCGCGCATTTAAAACTTTACCTGATTTTTTGTTTTTTATTTGTATCTGTTCGCCCAAAGTACCGTCTTCTAAAGCAATACCAGTGGTTTTAATTCTAAGGCCTCTAAGGTTAGCGTAAATATTAACAGAGTCACCTTTACACACCATACAAATTTGGTTTAGTAATACTGGCATACCACTTCTAATATTTCGTTTACTTCTGCTGCCTATTAGCATTGTGGGGTCATCTAAGTACTGTATTCGTACAAAGTGAGTTGGTTTCATTTCAATACTTAAATGCGATTTAGTTATTACTTCACCACGGGTTAAATTAGCAGTAGCAACAACAACTGGAGCCATTTCAACAACTCTTACATGAACGTATTGAGCCCACGTTTGCGCATCATTGCACTTGGCTTGTAAGGTTACTTGGCGGTTAAATGGTGGCTCATCGGATGTTGATAATTCAAGCTCAGTATTACAGACACGATCAGGAATGCGACTATCTAAAGGCAGTGCACTTAATTGAGTATTAGTATTTTGCAATGTACCAATCTGCTTAGCTATATAAGCAACGGCCATGTCTTGTAATAAATCTTTACTAAACACTTTAGCTTGCAAAGGGAATACAAAGCACAAGCTAGTAACAAAATAAAAAACACTGTATCTTCTGATTTTTTTTAACAAACTCATAATGTTTCGACTATGCTTATGGTTTCAAACAGGGTATAAATATTTTGCGTCAAAAAGTAGACGCACCCGCGATGTTATGTAGCTTTATAAATAGAAAGCAATTATCGTTCCGTATTATTTGTTTTCTTTAGGAGATTTGAATGGCAGGCATTTTAGACTCAGTAAACCAACGCACACAGTTGGTTGGGCAGAACCGCCTAGAATTACTTTTATTTAAGCTCAGAGGGCGTCAGCGTTTTGGTATTAATGTATTTAAAGTGAGAGAAGTGCTGCAATGCCCTCCACTAACAAGCATGCCAAAATCTAATCCGTATATTCGTGGTGTTGCACATATTCGTGGTCAAACCATTTCAGTAATTGATTTATCAATGGCTGTAGGTGGGCGCCCAATCGACAACATTAAAGACAGCTTCATAATCATTGCTGAATACAATCGCTCTGTGCAAGGGTTTTTAGTGGGCGGAGTTGAACGTATTGTAAATATGAATTGGGAAAAAATAATGCCACCGCCATCAGGTGCCGGACGTTATTCATATTTAACAGCAGTGACCGAAATCGAAAATGAATTAGTCGAAATTCTCGATGTAGAAAAAATTCTCAACGAAATTTGCCCAGTAAACACAGAAGTAAGTGCTGAAGTTGCACAAAGCGGCGATATTCAAAAAGATTTAGGTGAACGTATCGTATTTATAGCAGACGACTCTGCTGTTGCGCGTAATCAAGTTAAACGGGCCTTAGAGCCGCTAGGTGTTCAAACAGAGCTTGCTAAAAATGGTAAGGAAGCTTTAATTAGGCTTAAAGAAATAGCAGAGCTTGATTGTAAAAATGATATTACAGAGCGAGTAGCATTACTTATCTCAGACGTTGAAATGCCAGAAATGGACGGCTATACCTTAACAGCTGAAATAAAAGCAGATCCCAAACTTGCACCTTTGCATGTTATTTTGCATACCTCTTTGAGTGGTGTTTTTAACCAAGCGATGATTGAAAAAGTAGGGGCAGATGACTTTATTGCTAAATTTAACCCAGATGAATTAGCAACAGCGGTTAAAAAGTGGGTTCATTGTGATTAACAAAAATAGGTGCTACTAACTTGAATAATAAAGATTTGCAGCAAAGTGAATACGACCAGTTTCGTTCGTTTTTAGAGCAGCAATGCGGCATTGTTTTAGGTGAAAATAAACAGTATTTAGTTAAAAGCCGACTTGCTCCGTTAATGACTCGATTTAATGTGGGATCTTTATCGGAATTGGTTAGTAAAACTCTCGGGCCTCATGAGCGGCAATTAAGAGCCGCTGTGGTTGATGCAATGACCACCAACGAAACTTTGTGGTTTAGAGATCAATACCCATTTGAGTTACTCCAAAACAAGCTTTTCCCTGAATTTAAAGATTTAAGAAGACCTTTAAAAATTTGGTCTGCTGCCAGTTCGTCAGGCCAAGAACCTTATTCAATAGCTATGTCGGTTGCTGAATTTAATGCTAAGCAACCAGGTGTGCTTCGTATGGGGGCACAAATTATCGGTACCGACATATCTAATACCATGCTTGATATGTGTAAAAATGCAGAGTATGACGCGCTGGCACTCGCCAGAGGGTTATCTGCAGAGCGTCGTAAAAAGTTTTTTAAAGACAGCGGCAACGGTATGGCACAAGTAAACGATACAATAAAAAAACAAGTTAGTTTTAGGCATTTAAATCTGCTTGATTCTTACGCGTTAATGGGCAAGTTTGATATTATTTTTTGCCGAAATGTACTAATTTATTTTGCGCCTGAAATAAAAGCTAAAATTATTAACCAGTTTGCACAAGCGTTAAATCCAAACGGTTACCTATTTTTAGGCGCGTCAGAGTCCCTAACTGGCCTAAGTACTGAGTTTGATATGGTTAGGTGCAACCCTGGTATTATTTACCAAAAGAAGTAATTAAGCTAACTCCCTTCCCTAAAACGACGCACCTAGCGTCGTTTTTCTATTTAGATACATAGTCTTATAAAAATATAACACTTCCTAATATTAATGGCTTATTTTTTGCTTTATTCATGGGTAAGTCAATTTTTTGGAGAAGGTTATGGCTATCAGTTTTGATAAAGCATTAGGTGTGCATCCGCAAGCCATGTTGATCCGTTCACAGCGAGCTGAATTAATTGCAACTAATATAGCTAACGCTGATACGCCTGGCTATAAAGCAAAAGATATTGATTTTGCCTCTGCATTAAAAGCGGCAAGGTCAACCCAGCAAAGCGGCAATACTATGGTAAGAACTAATGATAAACACATTGGTGGAGGTACTCATAGTATGGGAAGTTCAGAATCATTTCGTTTGCCAAATCAATCAGATACAGGTGATGGTAACTCGGTTGATATACAAGTGGAACGAAACTTGTATACACAGAATGCTATGGAGTATCAGGCCAGCTTGCAATTTTTAAGCGGCAAATTTAAAGGCCTGAATAAAGCTCTCGGTAGTCAAGGATAAAAATTATGAGTTTATATAATGTTTTCGATATTGCAGGTTCGGGTATGAGCGCACAAAACGTTCGCTTAAATACTACAGCTAGTAATATTTCTAATGCTAATACCATTAGTTCATCTCAAGACAAAACGTACCGAGCGCGCCAACCTGTATTTGCGGCTGAACTAACAAAGGCTTCAGCATCAGTAAGTAACCAACAGGGCTCCGCAGTTGGTGTGAAAGTTTTGGGCATTGTTGAAAGTAATGCACCATTACAAATTGAATATAACCCAAACCATCCAAGTGCGGATGAAAATGGCTATATCTATAAACCCAACGTCAATGTTGTAGAGGAGATGGCAAATATGATTTCTGCCTCTCGTTCTTACCAAACAAACGTGCAAGTTGCTGATGCAGCAAAGCAAATGCTAAGTAAAACACTGTTGCTAGGGCAGCGGTAACCGAGGGTAGGTTATGAGTAACGATATTAGTACATCTTCATCCTATTTAGACTCTATACGCTGGCAAGAATCGCAAGTAGCGACCAGTGATAATGAGAGTGATGCGTTAACACAAGAAGACTTTTTCTCTTTGTTAACTCAGCAATTATCGTTTCAAGATCCCAGTAACCCTGCGGATAACGATCAAATGATTGCTCAAATGACTAGTTTCACAATGGCGCAAGGCATCAGCGATTTAAATTCAAATTTTGATAGCTTAGCGTCTTCTATGACATCAAATTCAGCATTGCAAGCATCAACACTTGTTGGCAAGCAAGCTTTACTTGAGTCAAACACCCTGGATTTAAATGAAACGGGTGATGCCAGAGGCTCTGCAGTGGCAGAAGAAGCCGTTGATAACTTAAAAATTAAAGTGACAGATGCATCAGGTCAGCTAGTAAGAACTATTGATATGGGTTCTCAATCAGCAGGTGCAGTACGTTTTGCGTGGGATGGCAAAAATGAAGCCGGTGAGCGTTTACCTGAAGGTGAATACTCAGTAACCGCCGAAGGAAGTACTGACGGCGAATTTTCAAGCTTGCCCATTGCTACATTCAAGAACATTGAAAGCGTTAATATTAATGGCTCAAGTGGCATTATTATTAACACTAAAGAAGGTGCGGTTAGGCTGACAGATGTAGCAGAAATCGCGTAATAAATTTTAGTATTTTTCGCCTGCTAGCAGGCCACAGACTAACAGGTTAGAGGTGAATTATGAGCTTCAATATTGCATTAACCGGCCTTGCTGCCGCGCAAAAAGATTTAGACGTAACGGCAAATAATATTGCAAACGTTAATACCACAGGTTTTAAAGAGTCACGCGCTGAGTTTGCCGATGTTTACGCTTCATCAGTATTTAGCTCTGGTAAGACTAAAAATGGTGACGGTGTGCAAACAACCATGGTTGCGCAGCAGTTTCATCAAGGCTCACTACAATTTACAAATAACTCACTTGATTTAGCAATCACTGGTGAAGGTTATTTTGCGATGACCGACGATTTATCTTCGCAAGATTTAACATATACACGTGCAGGTGCATTTAAGCTTAACCAAGATAACTTTATGGTTGACGCAAAAGGTAACTTTTTACAAGCATTCCCAGTTGATTCATCTACAGGTGATACAACGTCGGTAAGTTTGAGCACAACTGATCCAATTCAAATCCCTGATTCGTCTGGTTCACCTCGCGCAACAGAAAATGTATTTTTGTCGTTTAACTTAGATGCAACGGCGGATCCAACAGGTCTAGATTTTGACCCTGCTTCTAGTGGTACTTATAACTCATCTACGTCAACAACGGTATATGATTCACTAGGTGAACCACATATTTTACAATACTTTTTTGCTAAAGAAGATGATGCCGCAGCAGGTGGTACAGATAACAGTTGGGAAGTATACGCAACACTCGATGGCAAAGTAGTTGATGGCACAACTGGTGGAGAACAAACAACGACACCTTATACACCACTAACTACCCTAGGTTTTAACTCAAGTGGTTTACCATCAACAACAGGTGGTGTGGCAAATACAAATACAACTACTTTTGATGAAATACTGCTACCAGCGGGTTCTGGTGCTGGTTTATCAACATTACTAGACAATGGTGCAACTTTCCCAGGTACTGGTATTGAGCTTAACTGGCGCGATGAAAATAACACGGCAGGACGTATCCCAACTCAGTATTCAAGTGGTTTTGAAGTAAAAGCACTCGATCAAGATGGCTCAACAGTTGGTCGTTTAGCCGGAATTGATATTGGCACAGACGGTAAAATTGTCGCTTCTTACAGTAATGGTGACTCAACATTCCTAGGCCAAGTGGCTATGGTACGTTTTCCAAATTCACAAGGGTTATCACAAGTGGGTGATACAAGCTGGAAGCAAAGTATTGATTCAGGTGAACCTGTAGCGGGTGAAGCTGGTTCGGGTACATTTGGTGGAATTAACTCATCAGCGCTTGAGCAATCAAATACAAACCTTACTAATGAACTAGTAGACTTAATTACTGCACAGCGTAATTACCAAGCAAACTCACGTGCGCTTGAAGTTAACTCAACTATTCAGCAAAGTATTTTGCAGATTCGATAAGCTAAACCTCATTAAATATATTAGGCTGCATTTTTGCAGCCTTTTTTATAAGTCCTCTTTGTAAGCCCTTCTAAATACCTCTCAATGTTGCGTCAAATTTAATCTGGCACCTATTTTGCATTTATAAGTTCAGAGATTTTTTATGTGAGTCGATACTATGGACAAAATGGTCTACATTGCGGCCTCTGGCGCTAAGCAAAGCCTACAAGGGCTTGCTTTAAAAGCCAATAATTTGGCAAATGCAAATACAACGGGTTTTAAAGCTGACTTTGCGCAGGCGCGTTCTATGCAAGCGTTTGGCGAAGGTTTGCCTACACGTGTATTTTCAATGCAAGAGCGTCCGGGTTCAAACATGGTATCGGGTGGCATTGTTCAAACCGGGCGAGACTTAGATATTGCGATGAGCGATAACGCATGGCTTGCTGTGCAAGATGCCTCCGGTAATGAAGCTTACACAAAAGTGGGTACGTTAAACGTTACAGCTCAAGGCATGCTCGTAACCAGCCACGGTCGTCAAGTTATTGGCGAAGGGGGACCTGTTATATTACCCGTCCCAGTCGAAAAAATAGGGTTTAGCCAAGATGGCGCTATTCAAGTTCGACCACAAGGCGCCCCCGCTAACTTTTTAGAAGAAATAGACACGCTTAGAGTGGTAGAAGCAAATAGCTCACAGCTCGAAAAAGGTAACGATGGTTTATTTAGACCAAAAGCAAATGTAACAGTAGATACCTCTGCCAATGTAAAAGTTTTAAGTGGTTCGCTTGAAATGTCAAATGTGAACCCTGTTCACGAAATGGTCGACATGATAAGCCACCAGCGCCAATTTGAATTACAAGTGAAATTAATGAAAACAGCTGAAGAAATTGACGAGCGTCAAGATCAGTTATTACGCATAGTTTAACTTTAAAATGAGGACACGATTATGAATCCAGCATTGTGGATCAGTAAAACTGGGCTAGACGCTCAACAAACCGATATATCGGTTATCTCAAATAACTTAGCGAATGCGAGTACTGTAGGTTACAAAAAAAGCCGCGCTATATTTGAAGATTTACTTTATCAAAATATTAATCAACCAGGTGGTCGTTCATCGCAAGATACCGAAATGCCATCGGGCCTAATGCTAGGTGCGGGTGCTAAAGTTGTAGCTAACCAAAAAGAGTTTACGCAAGGCAACATGTTGACCACCGAAAACTCACTAGATTGGATGATTTCTGGTGAAGGTTTTTTTGAAGTACTGCAACCAGATGGCAATATTGCTTACTCGCGCAACGGTCAGTTTACTACTGATGGCGATGGCCGAATTGTAACATCGGGCGCTGGTTATGTTATTCAGCCAGAAATGAATGTACCTGATGATGCGCAATCAATTACGGTTTCGCAAGACGGCGAAGTATCTGTGCGTGTTGCAGGTCAAGCCGATAACGTGGTCATTGGTCAGCTGACTATTAGTGACTTTATTAATCCGTCGGGTCTTGAGCCAATCGGTCAAAATCTTTATACCGAAACCGCTGTAAGTGGTGCGCCGGTACAAGGTAACCCGGGTGTTGAAGGGTTAGGTAGCATTATTCAAGGCTCACTCGAAACTTCAAACGTAAATGTAACTGAAGAGCTAGTAAATCTAATAGAAACTCAGCGTATTTACGAAATGAACTCAAAAGTAATTTCGGCCGTTGACGAAATGATGAGTTATATCAATCAACAGCTTTAATAGAGTAGGGGGAATTATGCGTAATATTATTTTATTTACAGCGGGCACATTATTTTTAAGTGGCTGTATGTCTACGCAAAATAGTGAAGTAGTGCAGGACGACCCTTACTACGCACCTATGTACCCCGAGCCTATTTTAGAGCCGCTGGTAGCCACAGGTTCATTGTTTAATACTCATACATCAAACGACTTATATTCTGATAAAAAAGCGCTACGTACTGGCGATATAATTACGGTTAAATTGCAAGAGTCTACTCAAGCAACAAAAGCCGCTAAAACAGAAACAGACAAAGAAACCGACGCAAGCTTAGACCCCGTTATTGGATTAGGTGGTCTACCTGTAAATATAGGTGGCGATAGTATTCAGTTTGGTATTGGCAGTGATTCGTCGTTTACAGGCGATTCAAAATCAAACCAATCAAACAGCTTAGTGGGCGATATTTCGGTTAATGTAATGCGCGTTTTACCTAACGGTAATTTAGTTATACGCGGCGAAAAATGGCTAACGCTTAATACCGGCGAAGAGTTTATTCGTTTAGAAGGGCTAGTACGCCCTCAAGACGTAAGCGCCGATAATACGGTTGAATCAAATCGTATTGCTAATGCACGTATTCAATACTCAGGTAAAGGGCAAACGCAAGAAGCGCAAAGTCCTGGTTGGCTTACACGTTTCTTTAGCAGTTCGCTGTTTCCATTTTAGAGGGTAACAACATGAATAGCCTTAAAGCTTTATGTTTAGTTGTGTTATTAGGTTGGCAGTTTACTGCCAGTGCTGAGCGCATAAAAGATGTGTCTATGGTTGAAGGCGTACGCTCTAACCAATTAGTTGGTTATGGCTTAGTGGTTGGTTTACCAGGCACTGGCGAGCAAAACTCATATACACAACAAAGTTTTAGAGGCATGTTGAACAGCTTTGGTATTACGCTACCTTCAACTCAAAGTCCTAAAATTAAAAATGTTGCCGCTGTTGCTGTGCATGCAGAATTACCCGCATTTAGAAAGCCCGGGCAAACAATAGATATTACGGTTTCTTCCATTGGTAGTGCAGGCAGTTTACGTGGTGGTACTTTACTACAAACTTTTTTAAAGGGTGTAGACGGTAACGTGTATGCAATTGCACAAGGTAGTTTAATTGTGGGAGGCCTAGGCGTAGAGGGCCTTGATGGAAGTAGAGTCGTAATTAATACTCCTACAGTTGGACGAATTCCCAATGGCGCAACAGTTGAACGCACCGTAGAAAGCCCGTTTATGCAAGGCGATTACATTACCTTCAACTTAAACCGCCCAGACTTTACAACGGCAAAACGCCTAGAAAAAACAATTAATGACTTAGTTGGCCCAAATAGTGCGCAGGCAATTGATTCTGTTTCTATTCGTGTCATAGCACCACGCGATGCATCCCAGCGTGTATCGTACTTATCAACACTCGAAAACTTAGAATTTAAGCCAGCTGACATGGCCGCTAAAATTATAGTTAACTCGCGTACAGGTACTATTGTTATTGGTAAAAATGTAACCCTACAGCCTGCTGCAGTGACCCATGGCGGTTTAACAGTCACCATTGCTGAGCAGCAAAATGTAGTGCAGCCAAATCCGCTAGCAAACGGTGATACAGTTGTCACACAGCAAAGCATTATTGATGTGAACCAAGACGACTCTCGTGCTTTTGTATTTAACCCAGGGGTAAGTCTTGACGATTTAGTTCGCGCAATTAACGAAGTAGGCGCAGCGCCTGGTGACTTAATGGCTATTTTAGAAGCGTTAAAAGAAGCGGGCGCAATTAATGGTCAGTTGATCGTTATTTAAAAACTCAAGCAAGTAACGTGTCACTCAAAGCTCTATATCTATTAAACAAAGATCTAGAGCTCTTTTATTTACAGCAACTTAAGTTTATTATTTTTATCTTCCTTGTTTTATCGGTAGTGGCTCAATTTTTGCATTTTTAACTGCATTATTCATTTTGTGTCAAAAAGCCGATGGAAACTAATCACCTCGATAAACAAAACTTTTTTGATTTAGGCAACTTAGATTCACTTCGTAAAGAAGCCTTAACGAGTGGCGATGCATCAACTGATGCTTCCAAAGCTGCGCTCAAAAAAGCGGCCGCACAATTTGAAGCTATTTTTACGCAAATGTTGCTCAAAGGAATGCGCAAAGCTAACGAAGCATTTGAAGATAAAGACAGTCCATTTAATTCAAGTGGCGTAAAGTTTTTTGAAGAAATGCACGATCAGCAACTTTCAACAGAGCTTTCATCAAATGGCTCGTTAGGCCTTGCCGATTTAATTGTTCAGCAGTTATCGCCTGAGTCTAAAAACTTTATGCCAGGCTCTGTACTTAGAACAACCAACGATATTTTTAGCGATACGCAAGTCGGATCCGCTCTTCCTCATGAGCAAAAAAATAAGCAATCCGATCTTATCGTTAAGAGTACTAAAGCCGATATTGCTGAGCCTAAGGTTAATACTGCAGAGTCTAAAACCGATAGCCCAACATTTAAAAATGCAGAAGAGTTTGTAAGTTCAGTGTGGGAACACGCTAAAACTGCAGCGCAAAAAATTGGTTTAAACCCAGCGGTAATGGTTGCTCAAGCGGCACTTGAAACCGGTTGGGGTAAACACATTATTAATAAAAGTGACGGTGGCAGCTCAAATAACTTATTTAATATTAAGTCAGATAAAAGCTGGGAAGGCGATAAAGCAAGCAAAGTAACGCTTGAGTTTGAACAAGGCACACCCGTTAAAAAACAAGCCAGCTTTAGAGCCTACGATTCAATTAAAGATAGCGTGAACGACTTCGTTGATTTTTTAACGCAAAACCCACGCTACAAAGAAGCATTACAAAATACAGCAAAACCAAACGACTTTTTAGATTCATTACAAAAAGCAGGTTATGCAACCGATCCAAATTATGCCAGCAAAATAAAAAAAGTGCTCAATAGCAGTCAGTTAAAAGACATTGCGGCAAACGTGATCCGCCAAGGAGTAGAGTAACATGTCGTTTAATTTATTAAACATTGCCAGTTCTGGGGTTAGAGCAAGCTCGGAGCTACTGCAAACGACAAGTAAAAATATCGCCAATGTTAATACCGTAGGTTACGTACGTGAGCGTACTGAATTTACCACTATGGTTGATAACCAAGTGGGGCGAGGTGAAACATATAGATTACTCAACGAGTTTGCTCAGTCACAGCTAAATCGTGACACCTCTAATAAATCGTTTTTCGATCAGTTTATTACTGAGGCAAATAGAGTTGATACTATTTTTTCTGAAGAGTCGAATAATCTATCAACTGGTATTAACTCTTTATTTAATAACGTGCAAGAAGCGCTAAATCAACCGTCATCTACCGTTGCCCGCTCATTAGTAATGACAGATGCGCAAAGCTTAATTGATCAAATGGATAGGCTTTCAGGCATCGTGCTTGATCAAAAAAGTGTAGTGAACGAGCAGCTCGAAATATTTTCAGATGAAGCAAACTCACTCATTCAAAGTATTAGTACGCTAAATCAAAATATTGCAGCAGTTAATGGTACTAATAATGCCGCAGATGCAAGCTCTACCTATAACGAACGCGATAAAGCAATACGCGACTTATCAGAGCTAATAGACATAGAAACGCTTGATGGTCCAAATGGCGAAAAACTCGTTTTTATGGGCACAGGTGAAGCGGTTGTTATGCAAAATGGTGCATTTAACTTATTTTCGATGACAGGCGACCCCGATCCTAATTTTAAAGAATTCACGCTTGACGTTAATGGTGGCAAAGCTGTGCCGCTTGAAGTTGATGTAAGTAAGCTTAAAGGCAAAATTGGCGGCTTACTTGCTTTTAGAGATGACATATTAGTCCCTGCGCAAAACCAAATTGGTCAAATGGGCTTAGCGATAGCTGATGCATTTAACGAACAAAACAAATTGGGTATGGATGCAACAGGTCAGCTAGGGGGTAATATTTTTAATATTCCTACCGTTGGCGCTTATGCGTATCAAGCTAACACAGGTACTGCCGGTATGACTGCAACGGTAGAGCCAGGTAAGGGCAGTGAACTTCCTGCCAGTGACTTTATTATTACTTATACAGCTAATGCTAATGAAGTAAGTATTCAGCCTATAGATAACAAAGGCGATCCGTTAGGGCAGCCTTCACTTGCTGATATATCGACAGGTGTTATTGATTCATCGACTATTACTACCGGAGAATCATTTGGTCTTCAAGTAAATGTATCTGGGGCAGGTGTTGAAGGCGATCAATTTCAAATAAAGCTTAATTCAGATGCTGCTTCAAGTATTACACTTGCAACAGGGCGCGCAGAAGATTTAGCACTAGCATCGCCAATCCGTACTGCTAACGATTTAAATAATATAGGCACCGCTACTATTTCAGCGGGAGAAGTAACAAGTGTTACCTCCGGTGGATTTACTTCAACACCAAGCTTAACGAATGGCGAAATAACGCTTGTTAAAACAGGTAATGCTAACGAATATCAAATTACAGATAATAGCGGAACGAATACTTTTACTATTACGCCTCCTGCAAAAGGCATGTTATCGCAAGCGGGTGCTCCATTTGATACCTACGGATTCGATTTTGATATAGAAGGTACACCAGCAACAGGCGACACTTTTACACTTGAGTTTAACGAAGGCGGCTTTGATGATAACCGTAATGGTTTAAAATTAGCTGATTTACAAAATGGTGAGTTAGTCCGTTTAAATGTAGAAACAACAGCAACGGCCGACAACCATAAAACGTTCAACCAAGCTTATTCAGGATTAGTGAGTGATATAGGTGTTATAACTGGCCAAGCAATCACAAGTGGGGCTGCATTTGATGCTCTAGCACAGCAATCTGAGGCATGGTACGAGTCGTTATCGGGTGTGAACCTTGATGAAGAGGCTGCAAATTTACTGCGTTTTCAGCAATCATATTCAGCATCAGCACAAGTTTTAGCAGCAGCTCAAGAAATTTTTGACACCTTATTAAATGCGGCGAGGTAATTATGCGTTTATCAAATAATTTAATGTACCAAAACAACATAAATAAAATACTCGACAACCAACAAGGTGTTGCAAATGCTCAAGAGCGAGTAACAACAGGTGAAAAGTATTTAACCACCTCAGAAGCGCCAGCTGCTATTTCGCAAGCTATGCTGTATTCAAATAAAATACAAACGAATGAGCAATACACTAAAAATATCGACCAGCTTACCGGCAGGCTAGAAACTGAAGAAAGCGTATTACAAAGCATAAATAGTAATATACAACAAGCGCAAGAGCTCACTATTCAGGCTGGTAATGGTGTTTACACCAAAGACGATTTAAAATCGATTGCATCAGAGCTTAGTGGCATTCAACAAACGTTAGCTAATTTAATGAACACCCGATCAGAAGACGGAAAATTCATATTTTCAGGATACCAAGACAGCACGCAGCCGTATCAGTTTGATTCTGCAGCGGGTGAGTACACCTATAATGGCGACCAGGGCCAGCACCAGATAACTATAGCTGAAGGTGTATCAATTAAAGCGAGTGATAACGGCTTTGATACGTTTGAAAAAACTAACGCGCGATTAAATGTAGAATCTAACACGGCAAGTGTTTCAGGCTCTATTACAGCGGCAAGTGTATATGTTGACGGCCAAGCTGAGTTTGATAAGTTTCATCAAGCAAATTACAACGCAGACCCTACAGCTCTAGCAACTGCAAATACATATAGTGTATTAGTAAGCTCAGGTGCTACAGCAACAGACCCACAAACCTACGAAATATACCGAGACGGCGCAGCACTAACCCCCGCAGTAACTGGCGAAGTTAACGATGATACAATTGAATACGCTGGTATGACGATTGAATTTGAAGGCACAGCACCTGGTCAACTCGATTTTAGCCTTGAAAAACCGGGCAAAGAAAACGTACTTAATACACTACAGACACTTATTACCGGCCTTAACGATGGCACACTTGAAGGTGAAGGCTTTCAGCAAGTACTTGCTGATGGCTTAGTGCAATTACAAAACGCGAGTGAGCAAGTAGTATTTACCCAAGCAAGTTTAGGTGGGCGTATGAATGCACTTGAAAGAGTAAGCGATTCAAACTTAGCGCTCGATATTCAAAATAAAAGTAATCGCTCTAACTTAGTTGAAGTTGATATGGCAGAAGCTATTAGCGAACTAACCAAACAAGAAACTGCACTGCAAGCATCGCAAGCTACTTTTGGCCGTTTAACTAACCTTTCATTATTCGATTACTTATAAGCAAGTTATAAGCAGAAATACCTTGCCGCTTTACCCACTTTAAAGCGGCAATACTTTGCGGCAAAAAAATGTCACTTCCTTCTAAACAACTTCACTCTTTATTTACAATTCAACAAATTATATATTTTCATTTAATAACAACCACTTAAAAACAAATTAAAGTTGGCACAGTAAATGCTTTTCTTATTGTAAGAAATTATCGAACAGTGGTTCCTGTTAAATCGTGTTGAACCACACTCTGTTTAAACCTAGGAGATGGTAAAATGGCATTAACAGTAAATACTAATGTGTCGTCACTAAACGCACAACGTAACTTAACTAAATCTGGCGAAGGCTTAGCAACTTCGATGGAGCGTTTGTCATCAGGTATGCGTATTAATAGCGCAAAAGATGATGCCGCCGGCCTACAAATTTCAAACCGCTTAACCTCACAGGTAAATGGACTAGCAGTTGCTCAGAGAAATGCTAATGATGGTATTTCAATGGCGCAAACGGCTGAAGGTGCAATGCAAGCTTCGACTGATATATTACAACGTATGCGAGAACTGGCATTGCAATCTGCGAATGGTTCTAATTCAGATTCTGATAGAGAAGCGTTGCAGAAAGAGGTAAGCGCTTTACAAACCGAGTTAACTCGTATCTCAGATACAACATCATTTGGTTCTCAAAAGCTATTAGATGGCTCGTTTGGGACTAAAAGCTTTCAAGTTGGTGCTAATGCAAATGAGACTATTTCAATGAGCTTAAGTAGTATTGCATCCACTGATATAGGAACAAATCAATTAACTCTAGCAGGGACCGGTTTAGGTGCTGCTGTTACTGGTACTGGTAATAATGGAGTAACTACATTAAGCCCAGCTGTAACTATAACAGGTAAAGACGGGCAAGCTAAAGCATTTGCCACTACAGCAAACGATGGAGCAGATACTCTCGCTACCTTAATTAACTCAAAGACTACGGATACAGGCGTAACAGCAGATGCAAGAACCGTAGTCGCAATAGATACATTAAGTGCATCTGGAGCTACTTCGTTTACATTGAATGGATCATCAATTACAGCAACAACATCTAGTCAGACTGATTATATTTCTATTGCAGAAGCTGTAAATGAAAAATCAGGTGCGCATGGCGTTACAGCTACTGTTGATGAAACGTTAGGTCTTGTATTGACCGATGAAAGTGGAAAAGACATTACAATTGGATCATTAACTGGTGCTACAGCATCTATTCGCGCCGTTGAGCATGACGGTAAAACAGCGAGTGCCACTGTGTTGGCTGCAGCTAGCTCAGCAACAGTCTCTGGTTCTATTAAATTGAATTCTACTGAATCATTTGCAGTTGCTAGTGCTAATGCTTTAATCGAGCCTACAGGGGCACAAGTATCCGCGAGCGTTGACGTTGGTACTATTAATTTAGGAACAACAAAAGGGGCGCAAGATGCGCTGGATATTATTGACGGAGCTCTTTCACAAATAGACTCTCAACGAGCTAGCTTAGGTGCAATTCAAAACAGATTTGGCCATACAATTAGTAATCTTGCAAATATTCAAGAAAATGTATCAGCGTCGCGTAGTAGAATCCAAGATACTGATTTTGCTACTGAAACAGCACAAATGACAAAAAATCAGATATTACAACAGGCCGGTACTTCAATTCTTTCTCAAGCTAACCAAATACCACAAGCTGCAATTAGCTTATTAGGTGGTTAGAGTTTAGTTTATTATTTGATGTGAGAAGAAGGCTCCAATATAGAGCCTTCTTTTTTATATGGAGAAGTTATGGGGATTAAAGAAAAGCTAAATAAGGCTGCTATACTTTATAAGCAAGAAGATTTTGATTTGGCGAGTGAAATTTTAAAAAAAGTATTAAAAAAAAATCCTAAACTATTTGATGCTTTACAATTAATGGCACTTACACTTCATGGAATGAAAAGGTTTGATGAAGCTATCGAATTATTTAATAAAGTTATAGCTAAGAATCCACAGCATGCTGCGAGTGTTAACAATTTAGCCAATGTTTATAGTGATATAGGTCAATTGAAATTAGCTGAAAGTACTTATTTAAAAGCAATTAATATTGATAATGCTTATGGCGACGCGTTAAATAATCTAGCAAACGTACAACGTAAACTAGGCAACTACATTAGCGCGGAAAAGAATTACAACAAGGCAGTCTTATGTGAACCAAGTAAAGCAGAGTACTATTTAAATTTAGGAGTGCTATTCAGCGAACGAGGACTATTTGAATTAGCCCTTAATGTACAATTAAAAGTTTTAGAATTAGATCCAAGCCAGTCAATCATATATTTTCATATATTTAATAACTTTATGTTTTTACACCGTTATCAAGATGCTCTGGAGTTCGCCGATTTAGGTTTGATAAATCATCAGCTAAATGACTTTCAGTTATGTGAGCTATTGATAGGGAAAGCTATTTTGTTTTGGCTTTCCGATAATGATGATGAAGGGCTAGAAGCGCTCGCTTTGAGTGAAATGATCCATCAGATAAATTCAGAGAACATAAATTTGAAAAACCATCGAGTGTTTCATAACTTACTCAAGTATTTATACCGATATAGGCACACAAACCGACAAGTCTATGAGGCTAATGAATTACCCACTATTTATTTTATTTCTGAAAGCCATGGTTTTTCAGCAAATGGTATTACAGTTGAACACGAAAATGAAAAGCACAAAATAAAGTCTCTTTTTATTACTGGCGCTAAAATATTCCACTTCACTAAAAGTGATGAACATAAATGCAAGGCTAGCCTAAATGTTCTGTTGAGCAATTTGCCCAAAGGAAGTACCTTAGCACTTGGGTTTGGTGAGATTGACTGTAGAATAAATGAAGGAGTTTTAAAATACAGTGTTAAATATAATAAAAACCCGCTCTCTATTATTGATGATATGTTGGAAAAATACATAACTATACTTAATAATGCAGCAAGCCTTAGAGAATATTCACTCATTATATATGGTGTTCCTTCACCGCATCCCTTAGTTTTCGAAGGGCTAACAAAAGAGCAAGCGGAGGAGTTCAAAAATTTAGTTTATCATTTTAATCATCTGCTTTATTTACAGTGTAAGAAAAGTGAAATTACATTCTTGGATGTATACAAGCTTACGAATGACAATGGTGTTAGTAACTTGAAATACCACAGCGATTATGTGCATGTTAAGCCTGAAACTTTACCAAAGCTTTTTGAATTGTTAAGCGAAGTATAAAAAAATAAAAAAAATATTAAAGTAATTCTTCAGACTGCCGTTAACTTAATCAGTACGGAGCTTGAACATATAATTGTGACAGCTCTTGGTTAAATCAAAACAGCAATATTACGAAAGTAATCAGGAGTTTTATTATGATTTCAGTAAACACAAATGTATCTTCATTAAACGCTCAGCGTAACCTATCGCAATCAGGCTCTGACCTAGCAACGTCAATGGAGCGTTTATCATCAGGTATGCGTATAAATAGTGCAAAAGATGATGCGGCAGGCCTGCAAATTTCAAACCGTTTAACATCACAAGTAAATGGTTTGGGTGTAGCACAACGAAATGCGAACGATGGCATATCAATGGCACAAACTGCTGAAGGTGCAATGTCAGCATCAACGGATATATTGCAACGTATGAGAGAGCTTGCATTACAATCGGCTAATGGCTCAAACTCAGATTCAGATAGAGAAGCTTTACAAAAGGAAGTTAGTGCTTTGCAAACTGAATTGACACGTATTTCAGATACAACATCATTTGGCTCTCAAAATCTTTTAGATGGTACTTTTGGTACTAAAAGTTTTCAAGTTGGCGCTAATGCTAATGAGACTATTTCGATGAGCTTAGGTAGTATTGCAGCTAGTGATATTGGCACTAATCAAGTTCTTTTAGGTGGCTCTGGTTTAGGTGCTGCAGTAGCTGGTCCTGCTAATGGTGTAGGCGCTGTAACTGGTGCTATTTCCATTACAGGCAAAGATGGTTTGGCGACAGCATTTGATACAACGGCAGGTGTCGAAGCTGATAGTTTAGCAACTAATATAAACGCTAAAACATCAAGTACAGGTGTAAGCGCAGATGCGAGAACAGTGGCATCAATATCAGGGCTATCAGCGGCTGGAGCAACTTCATTCTCTCTTAATGGATCAACTATATCTGCAACAACTTCTTCTACGTCGGATTATGCCTCGCTTGCAACTGCTATAAATGAAAAATCTGGTACACACGGAGTAACCGCTACTGTTGATGATACATTAGGATTGGTACTAACAGATGAAAGTGGCAAAGACATTGAAATTCTTGGTATGACAGGTGCTACTGCGACTATACAAGGTGTTGAACATGATGGTAAAACTCTGAATGCTACTACAGCATTGACAACTGCTGCAGCTGCAACTATTGGTGGCTCAATAAAGCTTAATTCTACAGAGTCATTTGCAGTGACTGCCGACGCTACCGCTGATACAACTACAGCTGCACAAGTTTCAGACAGTGTAAATGTAAGCTCTGTTGACTTAGGTACAGCTACTGGTGCTCAAAATGCTTTAGATATTATAGATGGTGCTTTAGCTGATATTGATTCGCAGAGAGCTAGTCTAGGTGCAATTCAAAATCGCTTTGACTACACTATAAGTAATTTAGCTAACATTGAAGAAAACGTGTCGGCTTCGCGTAGTCGTATTCAAGACACTGATTTTGCGACTGAAACTGCAGAAATGACGAAAAACCAAATATTGCAACAAGCGGGTACGTCAATTTTATCGCAAGCCAACCAGTTACCGCAAGCAGCACTTAGCTTATTAGGTTAATAAGTTAAAGTAGTAGCTTACTAGCTAGTACATAAAGTCAGTATTAGTTTTATAAAAAAAGGAGGTGGCTTTAGCTACCTCCTTTTGTGGTTTAAGAATATAAACTAAGCTATTGCTAGTTTAATTAAGTGAAAAATAGGAATCTGTTATGAATACAATTACTTCAAACGCAGAAATTACAACATTACCGACCTCCGTTGCTGGTGATGATAAGCAAGTAGGACAAGCTGCTCAAACTTTAACTGAGCGAGCAATTGATGATGTAAAGCAGGTGGATGCACAAAATCAACAAAAATTACAGCAAAACCAATACAACAATAATAATCAAGATGAAAAAGCTCAGCCGTTAGAGCGCGAACAACTAGAACAAATGGCGCAACAATTGCAGGATTTTATGGGTGAAATGAATCGCAGTTTACAATTTAAAGTTGATGAAGATTCAGGTCGCGATGTAATTAAAGTGCTTGATAAAAACAGTGGCGAAGTAATTAAGCAATATCCTTCTGAGGAAGTATTAAGCCTAGTTTCTAAACTGTCTGAATCTGCTGGTATTTTGATTGATCAAACAGTTTAGTAAGCACCTATAAGTGTTAACTTATAAAAGTTAGCTGGTTTATTTTTAAGTATTGAAGAGGTGAAGTATGGCTATTTCGTTTACTGGTTTAGGTTCTGGGTTAGCAGTATCAGATATTGTTGATGCACTAGTAAATGCAGAACAAGCACCTGCTGAAGCTCGATTAAATACAAGAGAAGGCAAGTTAACAACTGATATTTCAGCTGTAGGCGCACTAAAGTCAGCACTTGAAAAAGTGCAAACATCAATGGAAGCATTGGGCGATAGTGATAACTATCAAAAGCGAACTGCATCTGGCAACGATGATTTTATATCAATTAGTTCAGATAAAGATGCTCAGCCTGGTAGTTACAATGTAAAAGTAGATGCATTAGCGCAAGCGCATAAATTGTCATCCCCCGCATTTGCATCAGACGAGGCAATAGGTGCAGGTGTAATCACGATAGGCTCTGGCGCAAATAGTTTTTCTACGGTTTTATCGGCTACAAACACCTTAGAAGATTTACGAGACCAAATTAATAACGGACCTTTTACTGGCAGTGATAGTAATGACTCTGTTACCGCCACTATAGTTACCAGTGATACCGGCCAGCATTTAGTGCTTACTAGTAAAGAAACTGGCGAAGACAACGCAATTACAATAACCGTACAAGACGATGACGGTAATAATACTGATACAGGTGGCCTATCTCGGTTAGCTTATGATGTGTCAGACGCAGACCCAGCCAATCACACTACTAACCTTACTGAAGTAAACGCTGCGCAAAACGCACAAATAACGATTGATGGCACGCTAACTGTATCAAGTAATACTAATGAATTTAGTAATGTAATTGATGGCGTGGATATAACAGCTAAAAAATTACATGATGTTGATGACGATATTAGTGATATATCGGTTACCGAAAATAACAATAATATAAAATCTGGGCTAGAGAATTTTATTGAAAGTTACAATGATCTGCTTGAACTTAGTAAAAATTTAGGTGCGTCTAGTACTGATGGTGTAGGTGTTATGGCTGGTGACTCACTACTTCGTGGTGTTATGTCAAAGTTACGTAGTGAAATCACTGAGTCAGTTGATTTAGGAGATGGTAACTCATTATCACTTTCGCAATTAGGTGTAGAAACAGACCGCTACGGTGTTTTAACCCTAAATACAGAAACACTCGACGAGCAAATAGACGCTAATGTAAATTTAGTGCAGCAGTTTTTTGTAGGTGATGACGATGATGGCTTTGCACAGTCGTTTGATGAGCTAATGAGCTTTTATACAGATTCTGACGGCATTATTCAAAATCGAATCGACAGTAAAACGAACCAACTTGATGATTTAGATGATCAGCGCGTGAGCCTTGCCAGTAAAATGGAGTCGCTATCATCTCGACTATATGCTCAGTATAATGCGATGGATTTATTAGTAGCGAGCCTTAATAACACCAGCAGCTATGTCCAAGCTCAATTAGAGAACATGCCAGGCGTAGTTAGGCAATCAAATTAAGAGCTGAGTTAAAGGTATTACGAATCAATAAAAAACCGCTAAGTTTAAATTTAGCGGTTTTTTGTGTATTATTCTTTGATTCAAATAGTAAGCTATAGCCATGTATTTAGTTAGAATAAAGGTCGTTTATTAGGTCTGTTTACTAGGTGTTTTTATAAGCTTTAATGGCCTTACCAGACTTTTTATGTTTAATAATAGCTTTAGATGATTCGTTTTTTGCACTATTTGCTTTTACTAAAATAGTATTTATACGAAACTGAATTAATTCTAATTGCTCTGCGCTTGGACCTTCACTACTTTCGCACCATTGCTTTAGTTTAGTATTTAAAGTGTCTAAAAAAGGCTGAGTTTCGTCTGCATTATTATCATTTACTAACACTTCAATTTTACTAAGCAACGTTTGTATGAGCTCAGAGTAGTTAGTTAGTGGCTCTGAAGATGTTTGCGAGTCCATAATTTAAATTAAACCGCAGGGTTTCGTTGATCTAGCGGAATGTTATCCCAGCCTTCTTTAATTTCTTTAACAATACTTGATACTTCAATAATGGCTTCAATATCGTTGTTTAAGTTAGCTTGCGTTAAACGGCGTTGGCAGTAATCGTAAAGTGCCAATAAATTGTTAGAAATACTAGGGTCTTGTTCTACTTCTAAATTAAGTGCGTCTTGTAGGGCACCAAATAATAAAACACAGGCTGAAATGTTTTCACCTTTTTTTTGTATTTCTTTGCGCTCAATAAACCCTTTTGTTGCTGCTAAGCGACCGATAATATTACTGAATATAAGGTTTATTTGTTCGTAAGGAGCCATTTCGGCAATACTACTGGCACGAACTTGACCGTATTTTTTTACTGAGACATGAGCCATGGGAAAATCCTAAAATTTAAAACGATAAAATTATGTGAAAGCGATTATAAAAACTTATATAAAAAATCAATAAAGCTTTTATACTTTTATAAGAACAAAGCAATATTAATGCCAAGCATTTTCACTTATCTATGTATCGGCATTTGTAACTTCAACTTAAATTTATAATTGAGTTTATTTACTAACAATAGCATTTTTATTGCCGAGTAAATTAATTTTTAAGGCTAAGTTGTATTTAGGTAATCGTTAAGTAATCGCTGAGTAATAACTAAGTTAAAACTACAACTCATACTTAATGATTAACTATTAAGTATGATTGACTTAACTAGCCCGCCTGTTTTTTGGCGTTTATGTCAAAAAACTGCCGCTACCACTTGCATCCATGCTGAACTGGCTTACAATTTAACTAATTATACAAATTAGTGAAAGTACGGCTCGCTAAATATGATCTTGATTTTAGATAATAATAACAACCGCGCAATAGGATTAAATGCTTCACTTGGCTTTATTGGTGAAGCTGCTCAACTATTAAGCGAAGACTGCTTTGAACAAGAATGCAAAAAATATCAGCAGCAAGAATGCATGATTATTTTAGGAGCGTTGCAATCACTTGACCACGAAAGCTTAATTAAACGCTATCCAACATTACCGTTTTTATTAATTGGCGAAACGCTAAAACCACTATTAAGTATAGCTAATGTGGTGGGGCTTATTTGCGAGCCATTTAATCACGAAGTGACAACTCAGTTACTTCACGATTGCCAGCAGTATCAGCGTATGCTGCCTAATGAGCATAAGCATACTAAACCGCATAAAATTTTTGATGGGCTAGTTGGTGAAACAGATGCCGTAAAAGATGTTCGCTTTTTAATTGAACAAGTGGCAAAAACCGACGCTAATGTTTTAATTTTAGGCGAATCAGGCACAGGTAAAGAAGTGGTTGCCCGTAATGTACACCTGCTTTCAAAGCGTATTAATGGACCGTTTGTACCAGTTAACTGTGGTGCTATACCGGCAGAACTGCTCGAAAGTGAACTATTTGGCCACGAAAAAGGCGCGTTTACTGGTGCTATATCGGCTCGTAAAGGGCGGTTTGAACTAGCTCAAGGCGGGACGCTATTTTTAGATGAAATAGGCGATATGCCACTGCAAATGCAAGTTAAGTTGCTGCGAGTATTGCAAGAGCGAAGTTACGAACGTGTTGGTGGTACAAAGGCTATCCAAGCTGATGTACGCGTTATTGCAGCCACGCATCGTAACCTAGAAACAATGATTGAAGAGGGGAGTTTTAGGGAAGATTTATATTACCGCTTAAATGTATTTCCTATCGAAAACCCATCGCTTAGTGAACGTGCTGATGATATTCCGCTGCTTTTAAAAGAGTTAATGCGCCGTGTTAACGACCAAACAGGTTCTACCGCTAAGTTTACCGAGCGCGCTGTTGAGAGCTTAAAAGAACATGCTTGGCCTGGTAATATTCGTGAGCTTGCTAACTTAGTGGAACGTATGGTTATTATGTTTCCTGAAAAAGTGGTTGATATTCCCGATTTACCTAATAAATATCGTTACATTGAAGTTGAAGCCTACGAACCAGAATACCCTGAAGAGTTAATGGAAAAAGACGCTTTTAACGACATATTTAGCACCGGTTTTAGCGATTACGAAAGTGAGCCAGACGCTGAGTTTAGCCAAACGGGTAGTGGGCTATTGCCAGATGATGGTATTGAACTTAAAGATTATTTAGCCGAACTTGAAATTAGCTTAATAACCCAAGCGTTAGAGCGCTATGATTACGTTGTAGCTCGCGCTGCAGAAATACTAGGTGTACGCAGAACAACACTCGTTGAGAAAATGAAAAAGTATAATCTTTCAAGAGATTAAGGTTTAAAAGCAGCTGTCAGTGTTTAGTTATAAATTGGCCAAACACAGTAGATAAATAACCCCTCGTTTTGTAGGTGCGGTTTTATACCGCACTTTACTTAAAAATATTAGCAAGAGCGCGAAGTAAATTCGCACCTACACGGTTTTTACTTTTGTTGTAGACGCTAGACTGCTCGCGTGAAAAACGAAGGTAAATGAGAAACCATAGTCAACTTACGCTTTACTTCTCTAAAGCGCAGCGTCTCTTAACCTCTTTGTGAACAAATCACTTTTATGGTTTTTAATCACTTACCGCTTAAAGCCTTAATAATTTCTTCTTTTCTAAAACACTCATTACTGTGATCGTTAACCATGCCGCAGGCCTGCATGTGAGCATAAACTGTTGTAGGCCCTAAAAACTTAAAGCCGCGTTTTTTTAAATCTTTAGCAAATGCGGTTGATGCCTCTGTAATTGCAGGATAATCCTCAACGTTATTCAAATTACTTATAATCGGCTTATTATCCACAAACTGCCATTGGTAGTTACTAAAGCTACCAAATTCTTTTTGTATTTCTATAAAGCACTTTGCGTTGTTAACAGTTGCCGCAATTTTTAAGCGATTGCGCACAATACCCTCATTAAGCATTAATCTCTCAATATCATCTTGTGTGAATTGTGCCACTTTATTTACATCAAAATTAGCAAATGCTTTTTTATAACCGCTGCGTTTTTTTAAAATTGTATACCAGCTTAAACCCGCTTGCGCTGATTCAAGCGTAATAAATTCAAACAGCTTTGTATCATCATAAAGAGGGACGCCCCATTCTTCATCGTGGTAAATAACGTAGTCGGGTTTAGTGGTGTCGAGCCACGGGCAACGGCACTTTATTTGCTCACTCATTATTATTCCTTTTTGTGTGCGTCATTTTAATGTCGCTCAAATTATTGATGTAACTTAATGATAAGTATGTAAATAAATTTTGGTATAAATCGTGCATTTAGACATATATCTACATCAATTCGAGATTTGATTATGGCCCTTGCTAGCGTGCTAAAACCACAGTTTTTTTCTGCAAATCAGTATAACCCATGTTTACTTCAAGAGGAGTACATTGGTGAATTAAGCGATCTGCGCAAGCAAGCAAGTTGGCTTTCGCACTTGGTTGATACCATGCCAGCAGGCGTGGTTGTACTTGATGGCAAAGGCTTGATTGCAAAAGCGAATCAAATAGCGATTGATATGCTTGGCGAGCCACTTGAAGGCGAACGCTGGTTTAATGTTATTCAGCGCTCTTTTAGGCCGCATCAAGATGATGGCCACGAAGTGTCTTTAAAAGACGGGCGCCTAATAAAGCTTGATATTACCGCTTTAGCACCAGAGCCTGGGCAACTTATTTTAATGACGGATTTAACCGAAACTCGCCGCTTACAAAAACGTGTTGCACATATGCAGCGATTAAGCGCGCTGGGTAAAATGGTTGCGTCACTGGCGCATCAAGTCCGTACGCCGCTCTCAGCCGCTATGCTTTACGCCGCTAATTTAGGGTCAAAGCGCTTACCCGAAGCATCTCGCGATAACTTTCAAACAAAGTTAATGTCGCGTTTAAAAGATTTAGAAACTCAAGTAAACGACATGCTGTTATTTGCTAAAAGTGGCGATCAGCAGGTTGTTGAGCAAGTTTCAATGCAGCAGCTTTTAACAGAAGTTAAAGCGGGCGCTGATGCGATGGTCGCACTTAATGAAAGTGAACTGGATGTAAGCTTACCAGAGCCAGATATACAAATAGTCGGTAATAAAACGGCATTGGCCAGTGCTATTCAAAATCTTGTGCACAATAGTATTCAAGTTATCGGCGGCGGTGCAAAAGTAAAAATTAGCGCACAAAGAGATTTAAAAGATTTAGATATGGTTCGTATTAGTGTGAGCGACAATGGCCCAGGTGTTGATTTAAGCCAAAGCGATAAAATTTTTGAACCATTTTTTACTACAAAAAGTCAGGGCACAGGTTTAGGACTTGCTGTAGTGAGTTCGGTAGCTAGTGCGCACCAAGGCCGTGTTGATGTGACCAATAATACGCAGGGTGGTGCCTGCTTTAGCTTGTTACTGCCTATTAAGACAACATCTAAACTAGAGGGTTCATTATGAGTAACACTATTTTAGTTGTCGAAGATGACGCTGGGCTTCGTGAAGCCTTAATAGATACCCTTGAAATGTCGGGTATTGAATGTGTTGCAGCCAACAGTGCTGAGCAAGCAATGTTACTGCTTAAAAAAGATCAATTTTCGCTTGTTGTAAGCGACGTGCAAATGGGCGCAATGAGTGGCCTTGATTTACTACGCAGTATTAAATTAAACCACCCTGATTTACCTGTATTGATGATGACGGCGTACGCCACAATCGACGATGCGGTAGAAGCCATGCGCCTAGGTGCAATTGACTACATGGCTAAACCATTTGCACCTGAAGTGCTGTTAAATATGGTGAGTCGTTATTTGCCTGAAAAAGCAAAAGAAACCGATGGCCCCATTGTTGCCGACCCAACTAGTATTCAATTATTGGAGCTTGCGAGTAAAGTAGCACGCTCTGATGCAAGTGTAATGGTACTTGGCCCAAGTGGTTCGGGTAAGGAAGTACTTGCGCGTTATATTCATGATAAGTCGAGCCGGTGTAATGAGCCATTTGTGGCAATTAACTGTGCGGCCATACCTGAAAATATGCTCGAAGCCACGTTATTTGGTTATGAAAAAGGGGCTTTTACGGGCGCGATTCAAGCATGTCCGGGTAAGTTTGAGCAAGCACAGGGCGGGACTATTTTACTTGATGAAATTACTGAGATGGACTTAGGGCTACAAGCTAAACTTTTACGCGTACTGCAAGAACGTGAAGTAGAGCGTTTAGGGGGTCGTAAAACAATCCAGCTCGATGTACGTATTTTGGCAACCAGTAATCGTGATTTAAAAGAAGCCGTGTCTGAAAATCAGTTTAGAGAAGATTTATATTACAGGCTTAATGTTTTTCCACTAATGTGGCGACCATTGTGCCAACGCCCTGGCGATATTATTGTATTGGCTAAGCATTTAATTGAGCGCCATATAAGTAAAAGCAAAGAGCCTATGGCGTACTTAGATAAAGCTGCCGAGCAAAAGTTACTGGCTCACGCGTGGCCTGGTAATGTGCGCGAGCTTGATAACGTTATACAGCGTGCACTTATATTGCGCACGGGTAACACAATAAACGAGCATGCTATTTTTATCGAAAACTTAGTATCTAATAACTTTGTTATGGAGCCATCATTGGCACCAGCGCAAACAGTATCGCCAACAGAATTAGCTCATGCAGATAAAGGTGTTGATAAAAGCACGTTAAGCTCTGCATATTATGATGAAAAATTGCATGCTGAGGATGAGCCTAATCAAGGTTTACTAGCGGCAGATACCGGTAGCTATAAAGATGAGCTTAAAGACAAAGAGCATCGTATTATTTTAGAAACCCTTGCGCGTTGCCAAGGCAAGCGTAAAGACGTTGCCGAAACGTTGGGCATAAGCCCACGAACTTTACGTTATAAACTAGCGCAAATGCGCGATTTAGGTATTTCACTTCCTGCATAACCTCCTATAAACCCTAAGTTTGCGCTGCGAACTTAGGGTTGTCAAAACTCTGACTAACACAAATTGAAGTTAACCTATTGTATTTTAATGATTAATTATTTGGCATGTTTTGTGCTTTATTACTTGTAAGAGTTCACTGCGTGTCAGAGATAAATTATGAAAATTCAAAACAGTGCTGTATTTCAAGAAATGCAATCAATGGCTTTAGAAGCCGGCCGTAATAATCAAATAAATAAATTGCCGACTCAAGTTCAACCTACTTCTACTTCCCAGTTTGGCGACATGCTAAGTGATGCACTAAATTCAGTGCATGGATTACAACAAGATGCCGCTCAAAAAGTAACAGCAGTTGAGATGGGTGATCGAAGTGTATCGCTTGCTGAAGCGATGATTGCTTCTCAAAAATCGTCAGTTGCTTTTGAGGCTACAGTACAGGTTCGTAATAAACTTGTTGAAGCTTATAAAGAAATCATGAACATGCCTGTTTAATTAGGTAGTGGAGAATTATTGTGGCGCAATCTAACCAATCTACAGACCTAGCACTTGCTGGTGGCGGTATTGACCAAAGTGGTGGTGATGATCAACAAGAACAAAAGTCAGGCTACTTAAGTGCTTTAAATGGTGTTGATGTATTGCGCCAAGTAACATTGGTTATAGCATTGGCTATTTGTTTAGCTATCGCGATTTTCATTATTATTTGGGCTCGTCAGCCAGATATGCGCCCGTTAGGCAAAATGCAAACTGAAGAGCTTATTCAAACGCTCGACTTTTTAGATGCGCAACAAATTGAATATCAACTAGATGGCAACGTTGTATCGGTTGATGAAAGCGAATACCAAAACATTAAATTGTTAATGACCCGCGAAGGGTTAGATCAAGGCCCTGCATCAGGCTCTGATATAATTATGCAAGATATGGGCTTTGGTGTAAGCCAACGCTTAGAGCGCGAACGCCTAAAACATGGCCGTGAACAGCAATTAGCACGCACCATTGAAGAGCTTAATAATATTACTCGCGCTAAAGTATTGTTAGCCATTCCTAAAGAAAACGTATTTGCGCGTAGAGAGAAAAAACCATCAGCAACTGTTGTATTAACGCTTAAGCGTGGTCGCTCACTCGACCGTGAAGAAGTAGATTCTGTTGTTGATATGATTGCCTCGGCAGTACAGGGTTTAGAGCCTATGCGAGTTACTGTTACCGATCAAAATGGTCGATTACTAAATTCAGGTTCGCAAAGCTCATTAGCAGCACGCTCTCGTAAAGAATACGACTTAGAACGTAAGCGCGAACAAGAGTACCTTGAAAAAATAGACAGTATTTTAATACCGGTTGTAGGGCTTGCAAACTATACAGCCCAAGTTGATTTGAGCATGGACTTTAGCTCGATTGAGGAAACTCAAAAGCGTTATAACCCAGACCTACCAGCGGTTAGAAGCGAAACCACATTTGAAGAAAATAACATTGGCGGCCTAGCTGTTGGTATTCCAGGTGCGCTTACAAATCAGCCACCGTTAAATTCGAACATTCCTGAGGTTGCGGGGCAAGGTGGTGCAGGCACAGCTACGTCACCAACACGCAGCCACAAAGAAGCCACACGTAATTATGAACTCGATACTACAATTTCTCATAAGCGCCAGCAAAGTGGTGTAATACGTAGGATAAGCGTATCAGTTGCTGTTGACTACATTGCTAAAGTGGGAGAAAACGGTGAAACAACCATGACTCCACGCTCGGTAGAGGCATTGTCAAATATTCGTCGCTTACTACAAGGTGGTGTAGGTTTTGATATGCAACGTGGTGATGCACTTGAAGTCGTAACAGTGCCGTTTGTACGTGAAGAAACAAATTTAGCAATAGAAGTGCCACTGTGGGAACAAGACTGGTTTATGAAAATAGCCCGCCTTGTATTAGGCGCCTTAGTTATCATTGTATTGATAATGGCAGTAGTAAAACCAATGCTTAAACGCTTAATTTACCCAGACGATACACTAGAAGAATACGACGAAGATGCATTAAGTTCAGGCGTAGATATTGGCGACAACACGCTTGATATGCTAAATAAAGACTTTGATTCTGCTTCGGTTGGTTTCTCAAGTGATGGTACACTGCAGTTACCGGATTTACATGGCGACGAAGATTTACTTAAAGCAATTCGTGCCCTTGTAGCTAACGAACCAGAACTATCATCACAAGTAGTCAAAGCGTGGTTAACAGAAGATGACTGATCAAGAACAAAAACAACTCCCGCCAGCCTTTGATGTTGATAAGCTAGATGGGGTAGATAAAGCCGCTATATTACTTTTGAGTTTATCAGAAGAAGATGCCGCGCAAATCCTTAAACACTTAGAACCTAAACAGGTGCAAAAAGTGGGTATGGCGATGGCCGGGTTACAGGACTTATCACAAGCTAAGATTAGCGCTGTACACAACTTGTTTATAGAACAAATTCAAAGCTTTAGTACCATTGGTTTTCAGTCAGAAGACTTTATTAAAAAAGCGCTTACAGCAGCACTTGGTGAAGACAAAGCCGCTAGCCTTATTGACCAAATTGTTATGGGCTCAGGCGCTAAAGGCTTGGATTCATTAAAATGGATGGACTCTAAGCAGGTAGCAAACATTATTCGTAATGAGCATCCACAAATTCAAACCATTGTATTATCGTATTTAGAGCCAGAGCAGTCAGCTGAGATTATTGCTCAGTTCCCTGAAAAAGTGCGCTTAGATTTAACCATGCGTATTGCAAACCTTGAAGAAGTTCAGCCAGCAGCACTGCAAGAGCTAAACGAAATCATGGAAAAACAATTTGCCGGCCAAGCAGGTGCACAAGCCGCTAAAATGGGTGGCTTAAAAGCTGCTGCAGATATTATGAACTACCTAGATACCAATGTAGAAGGGCAGTTAATGGACTCTATTCGTGAACATGACGAAGAGATGTCGCAGCAAATTCAAGACTTAATGTTTGTGTTTGAAAACTTAATGGATGTTGAAGACCGTGGTATTCAAGCAATCCTACGAGAAGTACAACAAGACGTATTAATGAAAGCAATTAAGGGCACCGACGATGCGCTTAAAGACAAAATACTGGGCAATATGTCTAAACGTGCAGCCGAAATGCTTGCTGATGATTTAGAAGCTATGGCCCCGGTACGTATAAGCGAAGTAGAAGCGGCGCAAAAAGAGATTTTATCAACAGCGCGTCGTTTATCTGACTCAGGTGAAATTCAGCTGGGCGGCGGCGGTGGCGAGGAGTTCCTGTAAACCATGAGCAAACTCAAAGGACGCACACTTCGGGCTGATGAAGCAGATGAATTATTAAAAAACTGGGCTATTCCGGATGTAGCACCAGATGAGAGCAGCTTTGGCAATCGCTCTACGGCTTACGGCACACCGCTTAGTGAGTTGTACAAAAAAGAATTAGCCGAAGAAATGCCTATTGATGAGCCACAAGAACCAGAACTCCCTGCGCTTACCATGGTTGAGCTTGAACGCATTAGACAAGACGCGTACGAAGAAGGCCTTAAACAAGGTCATGAGCAAGGCTACATAGACGGCTTTGAAAAAGGCGTTGGCGAAGGTAAAGAAGCAGGCTACAAAGAAGGCTTAGAGCAAGGTAAGACACAAGGCCTTGAAGATGTAAAACCATTAATTGAAGAGCAGTTAACAAGTTTAAAAGCCATTTTAGAGGGGCTAACTGCACCGCTAGATAAAGTGGACGAACAAGCTGAAAAGCAATTAGTGCAACTTGCTAGCATGTTGGCGGAAGCTGTTATTTATCAAGAAGTAAAAACATCGCCTGAAGTGATTTTACATACTTTAAAGCAAAGTATTGATTCACTTAATGCGGAGCAAGAAAAAGTACGAATCCATTTAAACCCCGAAGACTTAGAACTCATAAAAGAGAGCTACGGCGAACAAACCATTATTGATAATAACTGGCAATTAATGGCAGAGCCCACTCTTGAGCGCGGTGGCTGTGAAGTTAAAACAGCGCAATCTTCACTCGACATGACCCTTAAAACACGTGTCAAAGAAACGTTGGATAGTTTTTTGCATAATAGTGGTATCTAACTATTTTATTGGCGTGTTATGTCAACTCAACGTGCACCTTTAAGCGAACGCTTATCTCAATATCAACAACATATTAAAACCCCGGCGCCTGCTGTGGCAGGTATTTTAACGCGTGTTGTTGGCCTTACCCTTGAGGCTAGAGGCTTACGTGCACCCGTTGGTAGCCAATGTAAAATAGAAACTATGAACGGCTTTGTAGACGCTGAAATAGTCGGTTTTAACGATCAAACTTTGTACTTAATGCCTAACGACCACATCTCTGGTGTATTACCTGGTGCGCGTGTTATTCCTCAAGTTAATAATTTAGGTTTGCCTGTAGGGATGAGTTTATTAGGCCGCGTGGTTGATGGCTTAGGGCGACCGCTAGATGGCTTGGGTAAAATTAATGCTGAGCATCATTTAAAGTTTGCGCAAAATACTATAAACCCGCTTTCAAGAAGACCAATCACTAAGCCTATGGATGTAGGTGTGCGCGCCATTAACTCGGTTATCACAGTAGGGCAAGGCCAGCGTATGGGCTTGTTTGCAGGCTCTGGTGTCGGTAAATCAGTACTACTGGGTATGATGACCCGAGGTAGCGAAGCCGATGTAATTGTTGTTGGTTTGGTGGGGGAGCGTGGGCGCGAAGTAAAAGAATTTATTGAAGAAATACTCGGTGTAGAAGGGCGCAAACGTTCAGTTGTTGTCGCAGCGCCTGCTGATTCATCACCACTTATGCGTTTAAAAGGCTGTGAGAGCGCCGTAACTATTGCAGAGTATTTTAGAGATCAGGGTTTAAACGTATTATTGTTACTCGATTCGGTAACGCGTTATGCAATGGCACAACGTGAAATTGCACTTGCTGTTGGCGAGCCGCCCGCTACAAAGGGTTATCCGCCTTCGGTGTTTGCTAAATTACCTGCGCTGGTGGAGCGTGCTGGTAATGGCGGTGAAGGGCAAGGTTCAATTACTGGCTTTTTTACGGTGTTGAGTGAAGGCGATGATATGCAAGACCCTATTGCTGATGCAGCGCGAGCTATATTAGATGGCCACATTGTACTATCGCGTGATTTAGCTGACAGTGGGCACTATCCCGCTATAGATATTGAAAAGTCGATTTCGCGTGTTATGCCTCAAGTTGTTTCTGAGCCGCATATGCAACAAGCCCGAGTGCTTAAACAAGTGTATTCAATGTATCAACAAAACAAAGACATGATTACTTTAGGCGCTTATCAAAAAGGGACCGATCAAATGCTCGACCAAGCTATAAATATGATGCCAAGAGTGAATGCATTCTTACAACAAGGTATGCGAGATGTCATTAGTTACGATGATGGTCTGCAAGGTCTTGCTCAGTTACTAGGACAAGCATAATGGCTAAAAACAAACTCGATTTATTGCTCAAAATTGAAAATGATAAAGAAGAAAATTTGCGCATGAGTTACTTACAAGCTAATCAAAACTTGCAATCGAATCAACAAAAGCTACAAGGTTTAAACAATTTTAGACTTGAATACTCTCAGCAGTTACACCTAAAAGGTAAGTCGGGTTTATCTAGTGCAGGGTTTGGTCAGTACCATGCTTTTATAGCTAAAATTGAAGAGGCAATTCGCCAACAAGCAAGTACCGTAAATACAGCTAAGCAAGTTGTTACTCAACGTAAAACTCTATGGCTTAAGCAGCAAATTAAAGCTAAAGCAGTTGCCAAACTAATCGAAAATCAAAAACTTAAAGCAAATGCGTTAATGGCTAAAAATGAGCAAAAAATGTTAGATGAATTTTCAGCTAATCAGTTTTTTCAACGTCGTAAAGCTTTGTAATTCAGGCACGTTAATTGCTTTGTTACTTAGTGGGATTCAACTTTTGGCGGTATGCGGTGGCATATTGCCGTAATGGTATTAGGTGATTTATGGCGATGAATAACATTTCGTTTTTAGTTTCTTCTGAAAAAGATTCACTGTTAGCTTTTAAAGACAATAGCTTAGCTAATGGCGGAGAAAATTTAGGCGATGAATTTTTAAGTCAGCTAAACGAAGCGCATAACTCTATGGAGCCTTTGCTTAAAGGCAATAAAAATCCCGATGCCGAAAACTCGATTGCCATACCTAAGCATAAACAGCCAGAAGAAAATGAAAATCTGAGCGTAAAGCTAGATGAAGTAATAACTGACGAAGTTACTTTTGTGTCTGTTGAGATGCTTGATCAAATTAATTCAGCACAAGCAATGAGCACTTCGGTCAATAAGCCGTTCGATGCAACTAACAGTTTAGAATCAGAAAATGCAGAGCTAGAAGCTACACTAGTAGAGAATACAGAATTACAAAGCACACCAATAATTGCATCCACCAATACAAGTGATGAAGTATCGGCTAAAGAAGCGAATACAGCGAGTGTAGTGCAAAATCCAATTGCCACTAATGTAGACTCTAAAACGGCTAAATTAACTGATTCAAAAAGCGATAACTTTAGCTCACCACCTTTGAATTCGTTACCATTAAATGAAGGTAAACATCGTAAAAGTGGTGTTGCTGAAGCTATTGAAGGGCCATTAAATTCTATAAATAAGAAGCCCGATGACAGCATTGGCCCTATATTAGAAAAACCTGAATTTGCATCAACAATGATTTCTAAAGAGCAACTGGGACAAAATAAGTCTGCTGATGAAAATAATATAGTTTTGCCAACACCCACCGACAAAGCGGGCGTTACTCAGTCTTCTTTAGCCGCAACTGAAGCTGATAATAATGCAGCAATAGATACGTTAATGACTAAAGATGAGAGCTTAATTAAAGCTAATGATGTTATTGCTAGTTTAACGCCTGAGCAGCGCTCACAACTTAACGCGCAAGTTAAGGTATTAGAAAATACTGATTCAACAAGTAACGCAACTAGTAGCACTTCAAATCTTAAGCAAATGCTTGCGCAATTTATTACTGATAACGAAAAAACGCAGAGCACGAGCACAAAACAATCTTTTAGCGCAGAAATCAATTCACTTAATACAACTGAAAAACAAAGCTTATTAACGCAGTTAAACGCTTATATTAAAACAGAGCAGCCTAAAGGCGAGCAATTGGCAGTGCTTAAGCAAACAGTTAATGAATTAAAAGCTTCAATTGAAATAGGACTTGCCGATACCGCTAAGACAGACTCAAAAACGTTTGTAGCGTCAGAGACTCCTAACACAGTATATAATCCACAAAAGTTAAGCTTAAAGACATCAACAAACGAAGAGGCTGATTTAAATAAAGCCGTAACAACCTCAACTAAGCGTGATGATTTATTAAAATCACTTGAAGAATTACAAAAAGATGGCCTTAAAAAAATAACTGCTGAACAAACTCCTGCACGCGTAGCACAAGTATTTACGCAAATTACAGCAGCTCTAAATACTCAGCAAGTGAGCACATTAAGCCAATACGACTCATTAAGTTACGAGCAGAGCTTACTTGATACCCAAATAATACAAACTCAACAATTACAAAGTACATCGCAAGTTAAGCAAGTAAGTATTGATCCTGGTGTAATGCAGGCAATTAATATTGTTAAAAGTGATGCAGCTAAATTACTGCAAGAGCGCGTTAGCTCAATGCTGAGCATTAATAATAAAGAAGCAGAAATTCGCCTAGATCCTCCCGAAATGGGCAGTATGCAAATACGTATTCGCAGCGATGCAGAACAAGCACATATAAACTTTGTAGTACAAAACCAGCAAGCCAAAGAAGCACTTGAACAATCAATGCCGCGCTTACGTGAAATGTTAGCGCAACAAGGATTAGAGCTTGGTGAAAGTACTATTTCTTATGGGCAATCAGGTGGTGAAACTGCCGAGCAGAGTGAGAGTGGACCTCAAGGTAATTTGGCTAATAATAAGTCAGTTAATGATGAAAACGACGAGCAAGCAAATAACACTGCACAAAGTTCTCGACAACAAACTTCATCATCAATAGATTACTATGCCTAAGTGCTGCTATTATAATAACTAAAACAAGCAAGTACCTTTGCGATTAAAGGAATCATGATGGCTGAAGAAACAAGTTTAGAAATTGAAGAAACCGGTAAAAGTAAAAAGAAACTAATAATAATCATAGTAGCTGTACTACTTATTGTAGGCGGTGCTGCAGGTTACTTTTTTATGTCGGGTTCGGATGCGCCAGTTGAAACCTTAGATGAAGAGACTGCGATGTCAGCAGATGCACCTTCTGCTGCAGTTGGTGATTCAGCTGAAATAGGCAGTGCTTTATATGTGTCAATGCCACGCCCATTTGTATTTAACGTGCCCGGTTCAAGTCGCGACAGAATTGTGCAAATTAAAGTACAGTTACTGGTACGTGGCGAAGTAAATGAAGAAACAGCTAAAAAACACATTCCATTAATAGAAGGTACGCTACTAAGCGTGTTTTCTACTACAACTGCTGATGAGTTAAGTACGAGCTCTGGTAAAGAAACACTTCGTTTTTCTGCACTTGAAAAGGTACAAAAAGCCTTAATGGATGTTGAAGGCAGCAAAGTAATTGAGCGGGTATTGTTTACCGGCTTTGTGATGCAATAAGGGGTTAGCGTGAGCGATTTATTATCCCAAGACGAAATTGATGCGCTATTACATGGCGTTGATGACGTTGAAGAGGAAGATATACACGAAGGTGAAGATGGCGGAGGAGGTACGCTTCAGTACGATTTTTCTTCGCAAGATCGGATCGTGCGTGGTCGTATGCCGACGCTGGAAATTGTTAATGAACGCTTTGCTCGTCATATGCGAATTAGCCTATTTAACATGATGCGCCGCACCGCAGAGGTGTCTATAAACGGCGTGCAAATGATTAAGTTTGGCGAGTATATTCATACTTTATTTGTTCCAACCAGCTTAAATATGGTCCGTTTTAGACCTTTAAAAGGCACTGGCCTGATTACCATGGAAGCACGACTTGTGTTTATTTTGGTAGATAACTTTTTTGGTGGTGACGGGCGTTATCATGCAAAAATCGAAGGCCGAGAATTTACGCCTACAGAGCGTCGTATTGTGCAAATGCTCCTTAAGATCATCTTTGAAGATTATAAAGAAGCATGGGCACCGGTTATGGATGTATCGTTTGAATACCTCGATTCTGAAGTAAACCCAGCTATGGCTAATATTGTAAGCCCAACTGAGGTTGTGGTTATTAGTTCTTTCCATATTGAGCTTGATGGTGGCGGTGGCGATTTTCATATTGCTTTACCTTACTCTATGCTTGAGCCAATTCGAGAGCTGTTAGATGCGGGTGTTCAGTCTGATACTGAAGATACCGATTTACGTTGGAGCAAAGCACTTCGAGACGAAATAATGGATGTAGAGGTTGATATGTCGACTCAGTTACTTGAAGTTGATTTAACCTTAAGGCAGATTATGGAACTCAAAGCCGGTGATATTATTCCGGTTGAAATGCCTGAGCATATAACCGTGTTTGTTGAAGAACTCCCTACATTTAGAGCTAAAATGGGTCGCTCTCGCGATAATGTTGCACTTCAAATTAGTGAAAAAATTAAACGACCTGATTCAGTTAAATCTGAGCTGCATGTATTTACCAAAGGCGGCAAGAAAATTGACTCAGATGCAGAATTAGCAGAACTAGAAGATGATTTACACCTCTCTGACGGTGTAGACTTAGACTGGTAATTGATTAAAAGGTTAAAAGTATGAGCGATGATCAAGACACAATGGATGAATGGGCAGCAGCATTAGCAGAAGCCGAAGCTCCAGATGATAGTAGCGAAGCACATGTTGCAGAGCTTGATGAGTTAAGTGATTCAAAACACGAAATGAGTGGCGATGAAAAACGAAAACTCGACACTATTTTAGATATCCCCGTTACTATTTCAATGGAAGTAGGACGCTCTAAAATTAATATTCGTAACTTATTGCAACTTAACCAAGGCTCTGTTGTTGAGCTTGACCGTGTTGCGGGCGAGCCGCTAGACGTGCTAGTTAATGGTACTTTGATAGCCCATGGTGAAGTAGTTGTAGTAAACGACAAGTTTGGTATTCGCTTAACTGACGTGATAAGCCAAGTAGAGCGGATCAAAAAACTACGATGAGCTTATTAGTTGCTTTAACGAGTTCCGTTTTTTCAAAAGCAGATGTGGCAACACCCACTGGAGATATACTCTCTATGGTGCTGTCGCTTGCTATGGTGCTAGTACTAATTATTGTGCTGGCATTTTTTGTTAAAAAGCTTAATCCAAATTTAGCAAACAGCGATGAATTTAAAGTAGTCAGAAGTCTACCTTTGGGTTCTCGCGAGCGTTTAATGGTTGTTGAGATAGATAATGCTCAGCATTTACTTGGTGTAACTCCCCACAGTATTAATTACTTACACAAGTTAGAAACCCCATTAAGTGAAAAAGAACTACCTGAACTCGCTAAACGATTTGGTAAACTTTTAAACCCGCAATCAAACCAAAATAAAAAGAATTAAACCTATGACAAAGTGGCTGCTTATTATTTTTGCCATGGTGTTTGTACCAAGTGTAAGCGCAGAAGGAATTGATGCGCTTACTATTACAACAAACGCTGATGGCACACAGGATTACTCAGTAACGTTACAAGTTTTAGCAATTATGACGGCGCTGAGTTTTATACCGGCTGCCATAATTATGATGACCTCCTTTACACGAATAATTGTTGTACTCGCCATTTTGCGCCAAGCAATTGGTTTGCAGCAAACACCGTCAAACCAAGTGTTATTAGGGATGTCGCTTTTTCTAAGTATTTTTATAATGTCGCCTATTTATCAGCAGGTAAACGAGCGAGCTATAGAACCTTACTTAAATGAGCAGGTTACTTCAGTACAAGCTTTAGAGCTGGCTAAAGAGCCAATGAAAGCATTTATGCTTTCACAAGTGCGTTTAAAAGATTTAGAAACGTTTGCTAAAATTGCCGGTTACGATCAGCTAGATTCGCCACAAGATACACCGTTAATAGTGCTTATACCCGCCTTTGTAACCAGCGAATTGCAAACCGCATTTATTATAGGGTTTATGTTTTTTATCCCATTTTTAATTGTTGATTTAGTGGTCGCCTCGGTATTAATGGCGATGGGTATGATGATGCTTTCACCCATGATTGTGTCCTTACCGTTTAAAATTATGTTATTTGTACTTGTAGACGGCTGGAGCTTAGTGATGGGTACCTTAGCCAAAAGCTTTGGTTTAGGGACTTAGTATGCAAAGCATTAACATGACCCAACAATAGGAGTACAACATGGAACCGGAAATTTTTGTTGATATCCTAAGTGACGCTCTTTTTTTAGTTATTAAGCTGGTGTCTGCAATTGTAGTCCCAGGCTTAATTATTGGTTTAGTTGTTGCCGTGTTTCAGGCTGCAACGTCTATCAATGAACAAACATTGAGCTTTTTACCTCGTTTATTAATTACCATTAGTGCGCTTATTGTGGGTGGGCATTGGCTTACTCAAGAGCTAATGGACTTTTTTACTCGCCTAGTATTACTTATTCCTGAAATTGCAGGTTAAGCGTGGAATACCCCTTTGCTGTCGTTATTCAATGGTTGAGCGATTTTTTGTTGCCGCTGGTACGCATTAGCTCAATGATTATGATTATGGCTGGTTTGGGGGCTAAAAATGTTCCTACACGTATAAAAATGGGTTTATCGGTTGTTGTAACTTTTGTTGTAGTTCCTGTTTTGCCCCCAGCTACATTCACTAATTTATTTTCGTTTGAGATGATTTTAGTCGTTATTCAACAAATGCTGATTGGTGTTGCTATTGGTTTTGCATCTATACTTTTATTAAATACTTTTGTGTTAGCAGGGCAAATACTCGCGATGCAAACCGGTTTAGGTTTTGCTTCGGTTATTGATCCTTCTAATGGCGCAAGCGTCCCAGCGGTTGGCCAGTTTTTCCTTATTTTGGCCACCTTGTTATTTTTTGCTTTTAACGGGCATTTAATGATGATTCAAATGGTAGTGCATAGTTTTCAAGTGCTACCCATTGATGGCACATGGTGGTCTGTAGATCATTACTGGGACATAGTGACCTGGGGCGGCTGGATGTTTACTACAGCACTTGTACTCTCACTTGCACCGCTTACCGCTATGCTCGTTATTAATATGTCGTTTGGTATTATGACGCGTGCAGCACCGCAATTAAATATTTTCTCTATTGGTTTTCCGTTTACCTTGGTAGCGGGACTTATTATTATTTGGGCGACACTAGGTAACTTTGTTTCTCAGTTTGAGTTTCAATGGTTAAAAATGGTTGAGCTAATGTGTACTTTAGTTGGTTGCTCACCTTAGGAGAAAGTCATGTCTGAAGACTCAGGACAAGAAAAAACAGAAGAACCCACATCCAAAAAGCTTGAAGAATCTAAAAAGAAAGGCCAAATAGCGCGCTCAAAAGAGCTAGGTACTATGTTTGTACTTATTTTTTCGGCTATATCGCTTTTGATGTATGGGCCAGAAATTGGCAAAGGTTTATACAATGTAATGGGCCGAACCCTTAGCTTAAACCGCAACGAAGCCTTTGATACCACTAAAATGTTTGCCGTATGGGGAGAGGTTGCAGATGCTTTAATGTTTCCTATGGCTATGTTTGTATTAATTATAGTTTTGGCTGCATTTATTGGTAATACGTTACTAGGTGGTTTTAATTTTAGCTGGGAAGCCGCTGCACCTAAAGCAAGTAAAATGTCGCCAATGAAAGGCTTTAAACGTATGTTTGGCCCGCAAGCGGCTATTGAGCTTGTAAAGTCACTTTTAAAATTTGGTTTGGTTGCAAGTTTTGCTATATTTTTAATTAATACCTATTTTGATGAAATACTGCATTTAAGTTTAGAAAGTGCACCAGGTAATATTATCCATGCCTTAGAGATTTTAGGCTGGATGTTTTTAGGCCTTTCATGCACTTTAATTATTATTGCGGCTATTGATGCGCCATTTCAAAGTTATAACCATAACAAACAACTTAAAATGACCATGCAAGAGATTAAAGATGAGTATAAAAACTCTGAAGGTGACCCACAAATAAAAGCGCGTATTAGGCAAACACAAAGGCAAATGTCGCAAAACCGTATGATGCAAGATGTCCCTGACGCTGATGTTATTGTTACCAACCCAACTCACTACTCAGTAGCATTAAAATACGATACAGAGCGCGCAGGAGCGCCAATAGTGCTTGCTAAGGGTATTGATGAAATGGCGATGCAAATTAGAAAAGTAGCAATAGGGAATGAAGTACCTATTTTAGAATCCCCTATGCTGACCCGAGCGCTTTATCATACGGCTGAAGTAGGAGAGCAAATACCCGATCAGCTATTTACTGCAGTAGCGCAAGTTTTAGCGTATGTATTTCAGCTTAAGCGCTTTAATAAAGGGCGCGGTAAACGTCCAACTAAGCTCAATAACAAGCTCCCAATCCCCGATGCCTACAAGTATTAAACCGTTAACTTAGTAACTTGGAATAGTTATTGCAAATTCTACGTAGTGTCAATTTTTTGAAATTGTAGAATTATGAGTTTTAAAGCGGTATTACAACAACTTAACAGAGACAAAAAAGACTATGCCAAAGGGGTAGGTACTCCTTTGCTTGTGCTTGCAGCCTTGGGAATGGTGATCTTACCGTTACCGCCATTTTTACTCGATATCCTTTTCTCGTTTAATATTGCCCTCGCATTAGTGGTTTTACTCGTGACTGTTTACACGATGAAGCCGGTTGAGTTTGGTATATTCCCCTCTGTATTACTAATCGCTACGATTATGCGCTTAGCGCTTAACGTTGCCAGCACTCGAGTTGTATTACTTGAAGGTCATAATGGTGGTGATTCTGCCGGTAAAGTAATTGAAGCGTTTGGCTCAGTTGTTATTGGTGGTAACTACGCTGTTGGTTTGGTCGTATTTTTAATTCTGATCATTATTAACTTTGTGGTAATTACTAAAGGTGCTGGGCGTATTTCTGAGGTATCTGCACGTTTCACCCTTGATGCAATGCCGGGTAAACAAATGGCAATTGACGCCGATTTAAACGCTGGTTTTATCAGTGCTGAGCAAGCGCGTGACCGCCGCGAGGAAGTAACTCGCGAAGCTGATTTTTACGGCTCAATGGATGGTGCGAGTAAATTTGTAAAAGGCGATGCCATTGCAGGTATTGTTATATTAATCATCAATATTGTTGGTGGTTTATTTGTCGGTATGATTCAACATAATTTGAGTTTTGGCAACGCAATGGAAGTATATACATTACTTACCATTGGTGATGGCTTAGTTGCTCAACTCCCTTCTTTACTGCTTTCAATTGGTACCGCGATTGTTGTAACACGTCAAAATGAGTCGCTCAATATGGGTGACCAATTTAAGAAACAACTAGGTAACGAAAAATCACTCTTTATTGCTTCAGGTATTTTGATCATCATGGGTTTAGTGCCTGGTATGCCGCATTTTGCTTTTTTAAGTTTAGGTGCGTTACTGGGTTATTTAGCTTACTACACACAGCAAACTAAGTTAAAAGCCGCTGCAGCAGAAGCCGAAGAGGCCGCCAGTGGCGGAAGCGCTGCAACAGGTATTGCCAATAAACAAGAGCAAAAAGAACTTGGTTGGGATGATGTTCAGCAGGTTGACGTAATTGGCCTAGAAGTAGGTTACAGATTAATTCCGTTGGTAGATCAATCTCAAGGTGGTGAGCTACTTAATCGTATTAAAGGTGTACGTAAAAAGCTTTCTCAAGAACTTGGTTTTTTAGTACCACCTGTTCATATTCGCGATAATTTAGAGCTTGATCCAAATGCTTACAGAATAACGCTAATGGGTGTTTCAACCGGTGAAAGCGAACTTAAACATGGCGACGAGCTAGCGATTAACCCAGGGCAAGTATTTGGTCCTATTAAAGGGGTTGAAACTAAAGATCCTGCGTTTGGCCTTGATGCAGTATGGATCAAGCCTGATCAAAAAGATGAAGCGCAATCACTAGGTTATACCGTTGTAGATTCAGCCACGGTAGTCGCCACTCATATTAGCCAGTTATTAACTAACAGTGCGGCGTTGCTACTAGGGCATGAAGAAGTTCAAAACCTGCTTGATATGCTTGCTAAAAGCCATCCTCGCTTAGTAGAAGGACTAGTACCTGATGTGTTGCCATTAACTGCAATTGTAAAAGTACTGCAAAATTTATTGAATGAAGGTGTAGCTATTCGCGATATGCGCTCAATTGTTCAAACCCTTGTTGAGTATGGTCCACGTAGCCAAGACCCTGATGTATTAACGGCTGCAGTGCGTATTTCTCTGCGTAGGTTAATTGTTCAAGATGCGGTTGGTATGTCATCAGAAATCCCTGTCATAACCTTGGCACCTGAGTTGGAACAGATGTTGCATCAGTCATTACAAAATGCAGGCGATGAAGGTGCCGGTATTGAGCCTGGACTTGCAGAGCGACTTCAAGTGTCATTGACACAAGCGCATCAAAATCAAGAAATGGCCGGTGAACCTTCTATATTGCTAACGTCAGGAATGTTACGCACTGTGTTATCTCGTTTTGTTAAGTACACCATTCCAGGATTGAGAGTGATGTCTTATCAAGAGGTACCAGACGAAAGACAGATCAAGATTGTTAGCTCTGTAGGCCAACAATAAGATTTTAACAGGGGTTGAATCATGAAAATTAAACGTTTTTTTGCTAAAGATATGCGCACAGCACTTAAAGAAGTTAAAGATGAGTTAGGTGTTGATGCGGTTATTATGTCAAATAAGAAGCTGGCTAACGGTGTAGAAATTGTAGCGGCAGTTGATTATGACAAAGCAGCCCCTAAAGTAGCAGCGCAACCACAACGTACTGCAAAACCGCGCGCTCAAGCACCACAGCAAAGCATGCATAATTTTGTAAAACCAGAGCCTCAGCGTGCCAAACCAGAGCCGCAAGCAAAAGTGGCTGACAGCCTACAGGCTTTATTAGAGCGCCAATCACCGCGTCCTCGCTCCCCTGAACTTGCATCAATGTTTTCACAATCAGGTATTGATACTACCGATAACTATCAAGAACCAGCTATGGAACAGCGTACTAAAAATATGTTTGCTCCTGAAAATGCAGCGCCAGTTCGTCCACAAACTCAAGCGGATAGCTTAGGTTTTGATGATTTAGACAGCGACTTTGATGATTTAGATAGTCCAGTAACTGCTCGCCAACAAACACCCAATAATGAAAGCGAAGAAATGACAACAATGCGTGAAGAAATGAACGCAATTCGTCAATTACTTGAGCATCAAGTATCGGGCTTAATGCAGCAAGATATGGCGCGTCGCGATCCAACACGCGCTTGCATGGTTGACCGCTTAGTCGGTATGGGTATTGATAAAGAAGTAGCGCAACAAATGGCATGTTTTGTACCTGATGATGTATCTCGTAAGCAAGGCTGGAAAGCGTTGTTAACGATGGTCGAAGATCAAATGCAAACAACCAATAATGAAATACTTCGCCAAGGTGGTGTATATGCGTTAGTGGGTCCAACAGGTGTTGGTAAAACAACAACAGTTGCTAAGCTTGCAGCGTTAGGTGCACAAAAATATGGCGCTGATAAAGTGGCCTTAATAACCACTGATACATACAGAATTGGTGCTTATGAACAGCTTGCTACTTACGGCCGTATTATTGGTTGTGGTGTAAAGCAAGTTAAAGATGCTAATGAATTAGCTGAAGTTTTATATCATTTACGAAATAAACGTCTAGTATTAATTGATACAGCAGGTATGAGTCAGCGAGATTTACGTTTGACTGAGCAGTTAAACACGTTAATGCGTAACCAACGTGTGGATATTCGCAGCTACTTAGTACTAAGCGCGACGGCACAAATTAATGTATTACAAGAAACAGTACGTCACTTTAAAAAAGTACAGTTAAGTGGTTGTATTTTCACTAAGTTAGATGAATCATTAAGTTTGGGTGAGATTATTAGTATTGCGATTCAAAATCGCCTCCCAATAGGGTATCTTACTAACGGTCAACGAGTGCCAGAAGATATTCGTGTTGCAAATGCTGAGAAACTAGTGAAAAAGGCTGAGCAATTATATTTAAAAAGAACAAAAGCACAACATTCAAGGCACCAAGCAGTGGCGCCAAGTACAGTAGGGATGTATGATTAACACAGTATTAGATCAAGCAAGCGGCCTGCGCAAAATGAGTCAAAACAATAACAACGGCGTAAAAGTTATCGCTGTAACCGGTGGTAAAGGTGGGGTAGGGAAAACAAATGTTTCTCTAAATACCGCTATTGCACTAGGGCAACAAGGTAATAGAGTATTAGTGCTGGATGCTGACTTAGGTTTAGCAAACTGTGATGTGATGCTTGGTTTACGTGTAGAGCGCAATTTATCACACGTTTTGTCAGGTGAATGTGAGCTTGACGAGATTTTAGTTGAAGGCCCTGCTGGTATTAAAATTGTACCCGCTACATCGGGCTCGCAAAGTATGGTTGAACTATCGCCATCTGAGCATGCCGGGCTAATTCGTGCATTTAGCGAATTGAATACCGAATTTGATATTTTAATTGTAGATACAGCCGCTGGTATTTCAGACATGGTGCTAAGCTTCTCACGAGCAGCACAAGATGTAATGGTTGTAGTGTGCGATGAACCAACATCAATAACCGATGCTTACGCACTTATTAAAGTATTAAGCCGCGAGCACGGTGTTTATAAGTTCAAAATTGTTGCCAATATGGTCCGCAGTATGCGTGAAGGCACTGAATTATTTGCAAAACTATCTAAAGTTACCGATCGCTTTTTAGATGTTTCAATGGAGCTAGTAGCAACGGTTCCTTATGACGAAAATATGCGCAAAGCAACACGTCGCCAAAAGGTGATTGTTGAGCTCTTTCCAAGTTCGCCAGCCGCTCTCGCGTTTAAAGCGCTGGCGACAAAAGCAGTTAAATGGCCAATACCAAATCAACCATCTGGGCATTTAGAGTTTTTCATTGAGAAACTAGTAAACGGCTAATTATGACAACATTGGTGAATAGAGCTATGGGATATCAATCAACACAAAACTTAAATGTGATTGTTGAGAAACATGCATCACTTGTCAAAAAAGTGGCATGTCATCTAATTGCTCGATTACCACCTAGCGTTCAGCTTGATGATTTAATTCAATCAGGAATGATAGGTTTAATAGAAGCTTCAAAAAACTTTGATGCAACAAAAGGCGCAAGCTTTGAAACCTTTGCCGGTATTCGTATTCGCGGGGCTATGCTTGATGAAATGCGCCGTGGTGATTGGGCTCCTCGTTCAGTACACCGTAAAAGCCGACAAGTTGCAGAGGCAATTACTGGGCTCGAAAGCAGTCTGAATCGCGAACCAACAGATACAGAAGTTGCTGAAAAACTTGAAATTTCACTCAATGAGTACCATCATATTTTAAATGATGTTAATACCAGTAAAGTATTAGGCATAGAAGACCTTGGTGTAGATGAGGATGTTATTACTCCCGTAGGCCAAGATTTAGCGCTAGACAAACCTTTTAATAATGTTAAAAATGATCGGTTTAATGAGTCTTTGCTAAATGCAATAAAGTCATTACCAGAGCGTGATGCGATGGTACTTTCTTTATACTATAACGATGAAATGAATTTAAAAGAAATAGGACATATACTCGATGTAAGCGAATCGCGTGTAAGTCAGATACATGGTCAGGCGATGATTAAGCTTAAAGCTAAAATCAATGACTGGATAAACTAGTAGTAAGTAAACTAAGGTTAATACCTCACTGGGGGATGTTTTGGATAAAAACATGAAAATTCTTGTAGTTGATGATTTTTCAACGATGAGACGAATTATAAAAAACCTATTACGTGACTTAGGTTTCACTAACGTTCAAGAAGCTGATGACGGGTCTACAGCTTTGCCTATGTTACAAAATCAAGTGTTTGATTTTGTGGTTACAGATTGGAATATGCCGGGAATGCAAGGTATTGACCTTTTAAGAGCAATTCGTGCAGATGATAAGTTAAAACATATCCCTGTACTGATGGTAACGGCAGAAGCTAAAAAAGAACAAATAATAGCTGCAGCGCAAGCTGGCGTTAATGGTTATATTGTTAAGCCATTTACGGCTGGAACATTAAAAACTAAATTAGAAAAAGTATTTGAACGCTTAGGCTAATGATGGGGGAGAGGCTTATGTCAGCACCAGCTGCGCCTCAAATAACGTTAGAACAAGCTCGTCAACTCGTCATTTATTTAGAAAACGATGAGCAAGATAAAGCTAATCAGTTGATTTTAGAGACAGCTTCGCAAGAGCAGTCTAAATTATTTGCTGAAGTTGGGAAGTTGACTCGTCAACTGCACGAAGCACTTAAAAGCTTTGAGCTTGATACTCGCTTAACTAACATAACGACAGATGCGATTCCAGATGCTAAAAAGCGGCTTAATTATGTTATAGAAATGACAGAAAATGCGGCTAATAAAACAATGGATGCTGTTGAGGCTAGTTTACCTATAGCTCAGCAACTTGCAGATGAAATATCTCATATCAAACCGACATGGGATCGTTTAATGAGCCGGGAGATTGAGCTTGGTGAGTTTAAACAACTTTGCCATAGTATCGATAAGTTTATGAATAACTCTCATCATAAAACGGATGAGCTTCAAAGCTTAATGACAAATGTACTAATGGCTCAAGACTATCAAGACTTAACAGGTCAAGTTATTCGCCGTGTTATAGAACTTGTTAGAGAAGTAGAAGAAAGCTTACTTCATCTTTTAACAGCGTTTGCTGAACAAGATGACAGTGACAACACAGCGAATAAAGTAGAACAACAAAAAATAAAAGAACCAGTTGCCACACAAACTTTAGCAGGTCCTGAAGGCCCTATTATTGATAAAGAATCGCGTAATGATGTTGTGTCTGATCAAGATGAAGTCGATGATCTTTTATCAAGTTTGGGCTTCTAAGAGGAGAGTAACTGCATGTTTGAAGTCGATGAAGATATTTTACAAGACTTTCTTGTAGAGGCAGGAGAAATCCTAGAGCTTTTATCTGAACAGTTAGTTGAACTGGAAAATAATCCAGAAGATACCGAGTTACTAAATGCCATATTTAGAGGCTTTCACACTGTAAAAGGTGGTGCAGGCTTTTTAGCTATGACAGAACTTGTTGATGCTTGCCACGGCGCTGAAAACGTATTTGATTTACTACGTCAAGGCGTGCGAACGGTCAATTCAGAGTTAATGGATGTTATTTTACAAGCGCTCGACACCATTAATGAAATGTTCGCGACTATCCAAAATAGGGATAAGCCAGAACCAGCAGATCCTGAGTTACTTCAAACCCTCCACATTTTGGGCCTACCTCCAACAGAAGCCGAGCTTAACGGAGTCGCTTCAGAAACTGACGTTGAACAACCTCTTGATGAAGTAGTTGATACGCCAATAGCTGATGAGGAAGATCCATTTGCATTTGATGAAATGTTTAGCGGAACTCCTTCGGTTAGTGATGCTGAAATAAACGAAATCACTGAAGATGAATTTGAAAACTTACTTGATGAACTACACGGTAAAGGACAAGGTCCTGCAGTTGAAAAGCCAGTAGCAAGTAGTAGTGATTTTAATGGTGATATTACTGATGATGAATTTGACAGCTTATTAGACGAGTTACATGGAGTTGGCAGTTTTGGTGAGGTTGCGAGTAAAGCACCTGAGCAAAGTAGTGCAGTTAAAGCACCTGTAGAACCAGCTAAACCAGCGTCAAATACTGCTAATTCATCAGATGATGAAATTAGTGATGATGAATTTGAAGCGCTTCTTGATGAACTTCATGGTAAAGGCACTGCACCTAAATCAATAGAAAGCACTCCAGCTGTGAAACAGCCCAATATCCCAGCTAAACCAGCTGCAAAAGCGAGTGTGCCTGTAAAAAAACCAGAACCTGTAAAAGCACCCGCTTCTAAACCGGTAGAAAAACCGGTTGCTAAAGCAGCGCCAGCAACGCCTAAAAAATCAGCGCCACCAGCAGCAGAGACGACAGTTCGCGTAGATACAAAACGACTTGACCAAATTATGAATATGGTTGGTGAGTTAGTACTTGTGCGAAATCGTTTGGTTAGTTTAGCGACTAACTCAGACAGTGAAGCAATGGGTAAAGCAATCTCTAACTTAGATGTAGTGACTGCTGATATTCAAGGCGCGGTTATGCAAACGCGAATGCAACCAATTAAAAAGGTATTTGGTCGTTTCCCTCGCGTAGTACGCGATTTAGCACGCAGCTTAAACAAAGACATTGACTTACAACTTGTAGGTGAAGAAACCGATTTAGATAAAAACTTAGTGGAAGCACTAGCCGATCCGCTTGTGCATTTAGTTCGAAACTCAGTTGACCACGGTATTGAAATGCCAGCTGTTCGTGAGGCTGCCGGTAAGCCTAGAACAGGTAATGTTACTTTATCAGCGTCTCAGGAAGGCGACCATATTTTGTTGACCATTAAAGATGATGGCGCTGGTATGGATGCTGAGAAACTGAAAAAAATAGCAATTAGTAAAGGCGTACTCGACCACGATCAAGCGAGTCGACTTTCTGACACTGAAGCATACAACCTCATTTTTGCACCTGGCTTTTCAACAAAAGAAGAGATATCTGATATTTCAGGTCGTGGTGTTGGAATGGATGTGGTGAAAACTAAAATCACCCAATTGAACGGCTCTGTAAGTATTCAATCTGAGTTAGGCGTAGGTACCATTTTAGAGATAAAAGTACCACTTACCTTAGCCATATTACCGACCTTAATGGTAATTGTTGGCGCACAAACATTTGCGTTACCACTTGCTGGTGTTAGTGAAATATTCAACTTAGATTTAACGAAAACAAATGTGGTTGATGGGCAATTAACAATTATTGTGCGTAAAAAGGCAATACCGTTATTCTACCTCGAGCACTGGTTAGTTAAAGGCTCAGATCGTTCACAGCGAAAAGCAAAAGGCCATGTAGTTATTGTGCAAATTGGTACGCAGCAAATTGGTTTTGTTGTTGACTCATTAATTGGCCAAGAAGAAGTTGTAATTAAACCACTTGATGCGTTACTACAAGGTACCCCAGGTATGGCAGGCGCTACAATTACTTCAGATGGTGGCATTGCACTGATTTTAGACGTTCCAAACATGTTAAAACATTACGCAGGCTAATAATAAAGTAGGTATATATTTAATATATACCTACGCATAAATTTAATAAGAGAGCTAAATGGCCGTTAAAGTTTTAGTTGTTGATGATTCAAGCTTTTTTCGCCGCAGGGTAAGCGAAATTCTTGAGCAAGATAGCGACATACAAGTTATAGGCTTTGCTGTGAATGGCAGAGAAGCTGTTGAAAAAGCAGCTCAGCTACGTCCAGATATGATCACTATGGATGTAGAAATGCCTGTGCTTGATGGTATTAGCGCAGTTAAAGAGATAATGGCGAGTAATCCAACGCCTATCTTAATGTTTTCATCACTAACACGTGATGGCGCAACAGCAACGTTTGATGCGCTAGATGCTGGAGCAATGGATTTTTTACCGAAAAAATTTGAAGACATCGCTCGCAATAATGAAGACGCTATAAAGCTTTTGCAAAATAAAGTGAAAGATATAGGGCGAAGACGTTTACCGCGAACGTTTAAATCTGCAACACCACCTAAGCCAGTAATATCAACTAAACCGATAACAAGCTCACTTTCGCAAAGAACAAACACAGTAACGCCTTCGATAAAACAACCCGATAGAAGCTTTCAAAGAGCAGCACCTACAATACCGTCAGGTTCAAATGTTGCCTCAATGCGAGCAAGTGGAAAGCAATACCAGCTTGTGGCTATTGGCACTTCTACAGGTGGCCCTGTTGCACTACAAACTATATTAACTCAATTGCCTGCTAATTTTCCTCATCCTATTTTGCTTATTCAGCATATGCCTGCGGCTTTTACACCTGCATTTGCGGCACGTTTAAATGGCCTGTGCCAAATAAAAGTGAAAGAAGCGCAACAAGGTGACCGCTTACAACCAGGAACGGCTTATCTAGCGCCTGGCGGACAGCAGATGATGGTAGAAGGGCGTGGGGCAAATAGAACACTGCGCGTGTTTGAAGATCATAGCGAGAGAATAAGTTATAAACCGAGTGTAGATGTAACGTTTGCCAGTGCAGCAAAAACGTATCAAGGCGATGTGCTTGCTATCGTTTTAACAGGCATGGGCGCTGATGGACGTGACGGTGCAAGAATGTTAAAGCAAACGGGGGCAACTATTTGGGCACAGGATGAGAAAAGCTGTGTTGTTTATGGAATGCCTCAAGCCATTGCTAATGCGGGGCTTTCGAGTGAAAGCTTAGCATTGAGCGATGTTGCAGCACGTATAAAGAGAGAGGTAGGTTGTGGATAAACTCTCAATATTTGGACTATTTGTAGCACTGGGTGCAATAGGTCTAGGTTACTCTTTAGAAGGCGGCGTTGTTTCTGCTTTATTTAATGGTCCTGCCCTTATTATTGTATTAGGCGGCACGCTTGGTGCTGTTATGTTGCAAACATCAGCAAGTACCTTTAAAAAAATGCTAAATATGAGCTCTTGGGTTTTTGTTGCGCCACAATATGATATTGAAGATGCAATAGAACAAGTTAAGCGATGGTCTCATAAGGCACGTCAAGAAGGTTACTTAGCGCTTGAAAATGAAGCGCTAGCTCACCCAGATGCATATGCAGCAAAAGGTTTAAGCTTGCTTGTAGATGGCTGCTCAGAGCAAAAACTACGTGACACGCTTGAAATTGATTTACTGCTAGAACGCGATCGCTTGCTTGAAGCCGCACGTGTTTATGAAGCGATGGGGGGCTACAGTCCTACCATTGGTATTTTAGGTGCTGTGCTTGGTTTAATACAGGCAATGTCGTTTATTACCGATCCACAAATGCTTGGTGCAGGCGTTGCAACGGCATTTATCGCGACTATTTATGGTGTTGGTTTAGCTAATTTATTGTTTTTACCTATGGCAAATAAGTTAAAACAGCGTGTAGAGCAAAAAATGCTTTACCATGAAATGCTTGCCGAAGGCGTGATTGCAATAAGCGTTGGCGAAAGCCCAGTAAATATAGAATTAAAGCTTGAAGCCTACCGTGTAGAGCGTCCTAATTTAGTGGACGAATAACATGCTACGCCGACGACTGCGTCACTCTGCTCCTAAAAGTCAACATACAGAGCGTTGGCTTGTATCGTATGCCGATTACATGACCATTATGTTTGCTTTTTTTGTGGTGCTATATGCGATAGCGATCAACAAAGAAGAACAATTTCAAATATTGTCAGACTCCCTTGAACACGTTTTTGATAAATCTGCCCGCCAGCACTCCCAGCAAGGTGAGGGCGTCAATGGTAATGGAATATTGACTGATAGAGTGACACCTGAACAAGAAGTTCTTTATGGTGAAAGTATTTTAAAAGAAGAACAAGGTCCAGAGTTACTCGATGGTCAAAGTGATACAAGTAACATACAACAAAAATATTTAGGTAAACCACTCGATAGCTTACTTACTAAACTGCAGTCAGCGCTTATTGATGAAATTCGTGATGGAGAAGCCAGCTTAGAGCTTAATCAAGATTGGCTGATTATAGAGCTAAGCTCAGGTATGTTATTTTCAAGTGGTAGCTCAGTTGCACACTCTAGGGCAAAACAAGTCGTCAAAATTGTTAAAGATATTATTGCTCCAGTAGATAACTATATTAGGGTGCGTGGCTATACTGATGATGAAAGTATTCGCAATGAAATATTTCGCTCAAATTGGGAACTCTCGGTTGCTAGAGCAACATCTATTTTAGTAGAGCTGGAAGCATTAGGTATTAATTCTGCCAGAATGGCGATAGAAGGTTATGGTCAATATTCACCTTTTGTAAGTAACGATACAGAACAAGGGCGAGCAGAAAATCGTAAAGTTGTTATTGCACTTTCTAAGTATGGTTTACCACCAATACAAGACATTAAAGGTGATGAACAAGCCGTTAAGCCAGTAGCGGAAGAGCCTGAAATTGAGCTCCCTTCAGATGACGATACAATAAAAATAATTCGTTTGCCTCATGGTGGTATTCGCATAACAACGCGCAATGAACAGTAATTAGGATGTAATGTGAAGATTTGGACTGTCGCAAATCAAAAAGGTGGTGTTGGTAAAACAACAACAGCAGTGAGCCTTGCTGGTATTTTAGCTTTGCAGGGTAAGCGTGTGTTGCTTATTGATACAGACCCCCATGCATCACTCACTTATTACTTTGGCATTGACTCAGAAGATTTGGAAGTCAGTGTATATGATATTTTTGCGCGTGGCACGAGCATGCAAAGTGAAGAGATACTTCAAGCTTTATGCCCATCAACACTTGAAAACCTAGATATTTTACCCGCAACAATGGCGATAGCCACGCTTGATAGAAGCATGGGAAATAAAACAGGTATGGGATTAATACTAAAAAAAGCGCTTGCAAAAATCAGTGAACATTACGATTATGCCATTTTAGATTGCCCCCCAGTTTTAGGGGTGTTAATGGTTAATGCGCTTGCAGCAAGTGAGCGAATTTTAGTGCCAGTGCAAACGGAATTTTTAGCACTGAAAGGGCTTGATAGAATGATGCGCACTATGGAATTAATGCAAACCTCTCAAGCGAAAGATTATCAATATACTATAATCCCTACTATGTATGATAAACGAACTAAAGCATCGTTAGAAGCATATAAAACACTGCAAAGTACGTATGGTGATAAAGTCTGGCCAGGTGTGATACCGGTAGATACTAAATTTAGAGATGCAAGCTTTGCGCAAAAAGTGCCTGTAGAGTATTGTCCTCGTTCGCGTGGTGTATACGCATATAAAGCACTGCTAGAATATTTAATTGAACAAGGTTAATGAATGAGTAAGCAATTATTTGCTAATGAAAAAGTAATGAAACAATACCTAGGGGCTTTGTTATGTGAAGACGAGCCTGTAGATAACCTTGAGCCAGTCGCAAAATTACTTGAGCAAATGCCACACGACTCGCAGCAAGAACATATTCATTTAAAACCAAAAGAACAGATAAAAGCGGCAGAAAAAATATTTGATCAAGACTTACTTAATTCTGAAATTAAGCCGATAGTTGAACCTATTTTTGAAGCCGAAAAAGTTAATAAAGCCATTGACGATGAAGTAATAGAGCCGATAAGTACGATTACAGAAGAACCAGAACCACAGATTGTAACCACTAGCCAATCTGACTATTTTGATGGTGAATTTCAGGCATTATTTTTTGAAGTTGCTGGTTTAACATTGGCTGTGCCATTAAAAGCATTAGGCGGTATACATCAATTAGGTGAAGTAAATCATTTATTTGGTAAGCCAAAGTGGTTTAAAGGCGTTATGCTCAACAGAGAAGAAAAGCTTAATGTTGTTGATACTGCTCGTTGGGTAATGCCAGAAAAGTATGATGATAAATTAGAGGCGTCTTTAGATTATCAGTATTTAATTACCTTAGGTGATAGCCAGTGGGGCTTATTAGCTGAAAAGTTGATAAATAACATTACATTGAGTAAAGAAGATGTAAAATGGCGTACAAATAAAAGTAAGCGCCCATGGCTTGCTGGTGTTATAAAAGAAAAAATGTGTGCTTTAATAGATGTAGATAATTTAAATATATTATTAGAGAAAGGCTTAGATAGCCGTCAGTAGTAATGACCATTACGGGGTAATAGCATGAATCAAGATAAATTACTGTCAGCAAATAAAAACGCAGATAATAATGATGAAATTTTACAGTGGGTTACGTTTAAGCTAGAGGAAGAAACCTACGGCGTAAATGTAATGCAAGTACAAGAAATACTTCGTTATACAGAGATAGCCCCTGTACCAGGTGCACCTTCTTACGTTATTGGTATTATTAACTTACGCGGTAACGTTGTAACTGTTATTGATACTCGTGCACGTTTTGGTTTGTTAGCTGCTGATGCAACCGATAATTCTCGTATATTAATTATTGAAGCTGAAGAACAAGTTATCGGCATTTTAGCCGACAGCGTATCTGAAGTCGTTTATTTACGCAGCTCTGAAATCGATAGTGCACCAAATGTTGGTACTGAAGAAAGTGCTAAGTTTATTCAAGGCGTTTGTAATCGTGATAATGAGCTACTGATTTTAGTCGATTTAAACAAGTTACTCAGCGATGATGAATGGGATGAGTTAAGCGATATATAAGCTTTACCAAATAAATTATGCTGTTACTTAGTATAGCTATATCAGCGTTAGCGGTAGGTCTTATATCGCTTGCGCTAATAATTGCATTAAAAAACAAACAAGTGAATGAAATTAATGCTGTATTACAGCAGCTTAAAGATAGCTCAGAGCAAACTCATATTTTGCGAAGTGAAATTTCAGAGCTTAGAACAGGGCTTTTAAGTATTGGTAAGCGAGTGCTTGAGGTTGAGCAACAAAATCAAGATTTGATACAGCAACAAGCTGCGCAGAAATACGATGACCCTGATGCTAAAATTTACTCTCGTGCAGTAAAAATGGTTGAGTTAGGTGCGGACCTCGATGAGGTGATACGCGAATGCGAATTACCGCGAGCAGAAGCCGAATTACTGTTTTCACTACATAAACAAAAAGGCGCTTAGCGCCTTTTTAGTTATAAGCGTGTAAATAATCTCACGCTTTAATATTTAACTTACCTTGAAAGTCTTGCCAGCCTGGCGGAAATTGACCTCTTAATACATACGAAAACGCAATAAGCTCTGCAATTACATAATAAAGCTCTTTAGGGATTTCTTCCCCTAAGCTTAAATGCGACAACGTTTTAGCAAGCGCAGCATCTTCGTGGATCATAATTCCTTTTAATTTTGCCACTGCAATTATTTCGTCAGCTAACTCACCAAACCCTTTTACACTTACAGTGGGTGTGTTGCCAGCTTCGTATAAAAGCCCAATGGCTGACTTATTAATAGGTGTATCACTCATTACTAAACCTTAATATTAATAATTGCATGAGATTTATAAAATTCCTGATTATTTGCATCGCCTCGCTTTAAGTTGAGCTCTCCAACTTGTAAACCGTGCTTAGCTAGTTTGGATCTTAAATTATCTAAGTGAGGGTGAGCAATTGCGCTTACTTCTTGGCTCGAGGCTAATAGCTGGCAATCGAGTGCTTTATCCATTAACTCAGCGGTAATCTGTAACTGCCCAATCTGTGCATAATCAAAGTTTAACCTGACAAACCATACATTTTTATCTTCTAATTTATCTGCGCTTGGCTTTTTATATTGCCCCAGTGTTATTTCTGTTTGGGCGGCCTCAGGCGGCAATTTCATTGGTAATAAAAATTGTGCAAGCGGGTTTGTGTCAGGTTGCTGATTTGGTGTTGAAACACTTACTTGGGTAAGTGTATTTTTAACGTGTACGATTTCGCTAGCCAATGCTTGAACTTGAGCTTGCTGCAGTTGTTCAAGTATTTTTGCTCCCGCGTTTCCTGTTTTAAAAGTAGGTATGAGTACTTGTAAAAGTGCATCTAAGCCAGTTTGGTTATTAAAGCTTATCGGTGTTACTGATTGGCTAATTATAGGGGCTGCTAAAATACTCACTGCAACTTGTTCAAGTCCTTTAGTGAAGCTACTTTGTAGTATATCACCCGTTAATTGAGATGGCTGTAAGGTGGCTAATACTTCACGCTGTATGGTCGCAGGGTTAATATTATTACTAGAGACCATGCGATTAAATGCTTGGTTAATTAAGCGAGTTAAATCGGGCGTTTCTTTTATTGCTCTATTTGTAATATCAGTAATTTGACTACTTAAAAGCTGTTTGTTACCAGCTACTCTATCCGTAGGGATTGTGGCATCAGGAAGCTTTAATAATGTGCTTAATAGCTTTGCTTCTATTGGTTGTAGCATTTGACTACGAGAGGCAATATTAGATAAAGGCTCTACTAATGGGAGCATGTTTTTAATCGAGGCTGGGTTTACACTGTTTTGATTGTTGCCGTTTATTACTGGTTGCACTGAAGAAGTTGTTTGCCCTTTAGTAACAATTTCACTTGTAGGCTTAATTAACGTATCAACTTTACTGTTGGTACTAATATTCAGATCACTCAATTGACTCGCGTTTAAGCTACTTGGCTTAGCGCTCGCCACTTCGTTTTGAGTAATGTTATTTGTTATTGGCGTGTAGGTTGTTGCTGTGTTTGAAGGTGATTGCCAAACACTAACACTTCCTTTTATTTGCTGAGTTAATTGTACAAGTGGCGGGAGTCTTGAAAAGTGCTCTGATAAAGTATTGCTAGTATTACTATTTAACGCAGTACTTACATTTTGGGTAATGTTCACTCTATTTAACGGTGATACTGTTAATTGCATAACTAAGCCCGGCCTTTGTATTGCAGATGATGCAGACGGCGGCATTAACTCAGATTTATTTGCTGCTGCAAAGGGCTTACTTTCAAAATATTTAACTGCATCATTAATTCGCGTTTTTAAATCACTAAAGCTATTTTGTAGCCACGACTTTATTGGGCTATTAGGTGTAAGCAGTGGGCTTGCTTTAATAGTGGACGCAGAAAAAGGTATTTCAGGAACACTGCTTTTTTGAGCTAAAAGTATCTCGTTAAACGGTTTAGAAAATGAGTTATTAAGCGTTACTTTTATATTATTAGTAGCGGTTTTAATAAGTAATTTATCAGCCTGATTTACTAAATTTACTTTAATGGGGGTGTTGGGTAGCTCACTAACTTGTTGATTAGTAATAGGCGTTGTAAACGAACCTGACTTTTGAGGATGAGTCAAAATAGCTAGTTTAGGTGTTGCTTGAAGTTGCGCACTAGGTAATAAGGCCACGAGTAATTTAGTAAGTTTAGTTTGGCTAAGTGGTTGCGTATGAATTGTATCTGCAAAGCGATTAATAACATTAAGCTGTGCGCCTTTGTTAGTCGTACTAACAACTACTTTTAAAGGCTGCTCAGTTAAAAGTAACTGCGCTACGTCTTTATTTATGGCAATACTGGCGTTAAGTTTATCAATTACTAATTTTGGGGTAGGGGACATAACCACCTGTAAATCCATTGGTTTGCTTTGTACCTCAGTGCCCGTGCTTACATAATTTAATAAACGCTGTAATTGTACTGGTTGATTTAAAGTAAGGGTTGTAGTGTTTGGCGTGATGTTGAGCTGTTTGCCATCGGGACTAAGTTGTATGTTAGCACTGGCTATCTTTTGTAAATTTTGAGGTGCGCTTGTAGTGCCAAGTCTTAATGTTTGCCAATGTTTATCAATAAATACATCAAGCGTAATCGAGTCTTTCGAAAATTGAATGTTTTTAGCCGCAAGTACCTCATTAGGTAATTGCGATAACTCATTGGTTTGAGGGTTTGTCGATTGATTGATAACCAATGAATTAGATAATGTTATTTGCGTTGGCGTATTCATTATTTTAAATCAAGTTTTCTCTATTTTAAGTGAATCGATTTTAAAGCAATATTCGTATTACCCTATCATTATGGTAGACTAACGCCTAATTTTTGGCAGAGAGAATCGTCATCTTGTTACACATTAAGTCCGTCACCTGCATCAAGCAAGATCGTTGTTTGTTTGCGGATCTTAATTTTAGCCTTAATAGCGGTCAAATCATGCAATTAGCGGGTCCTAATGGGGCTGGTAAAACATCGCTATTGCGTATTATCGCAGGCTTTTCTGTGCCTGATGAAGGAGCTGTTTTATTTCAAGAACAGCCTATATCTAAGTATTACGAAGAGTATGCCAGAGAACTACTCTTTATAGGCCACAAAACAGGTGTAAATACTCAGCTTAGTGCAGTTGAAAATGTTAGTCATTGGTTACAAATTAATGGCTACATAAACCAGCCTGACTTGTATCCCATTTTAGCGCAACTTGGCCTTGTTGGACTTGAAGATGTACCGGTTAGAATGTTATCTGCTGGACAACAAAGACGTGTAGCTTTGGTCAGGCTTTGGTTAAGTGATGCTAAATTATGGGTACTTGATGAGCCATTTACCGCGCTTGATAAAAGCGGTGTTGCCTTTTTACAGCAGCGATTTACCGAGCACTTACTAAACGGTGGAACTATTTTGTTAACGACTCACCAAGACTTAACGACCCATTTTAGTAACTTGCAAACGGTTACACTGGAGTATCGTCACTAATGACTCGTCAACATTCTTATTGGTTGCTATTTAGTGCGGTATTTACCAAAGATGTAAAACTTGCGTTTCGCCAGCGCGCTGAAATTGTAAATCCTATTTTGTTCTTCTTAATTGTAATTTCATTATTTCCGTTAGCAATCGGGCCTGAGCCTGGTTTACTAGCGAGAATGGCACCGGGAATTATTTGGGTTGCCGCATTACTTTCTACCATGCTGGGCTTGGATAAACTGTTTAGAGATGATTTTAATGATGGCTCATTGGAGCAGTTAATTGCATCGTCTTACCCGTTATCGTTAACCGTACTTGCTAAAGTGGCTGCTCACTGGGTGGTAACAGGTTTACCGCTTGTATTAATGACGCCGCTATTTGCATTGTTGTTAAACCTAGAAAGTACGGCGTTAACAGCGACTGTTTTAACATTATTATTAGGCACTCCACTATTGAGCTTTATTGGCGCAATAGGCGCAGGGCTTACTGTGGGATTACAAAAAGGGGGTATTTTGATGAGTTTACTCGTACTGCCTTTGTATATTCCTGTTTTGATTTTTGCAACGTCGGCTATCGATACCAGCACCATGTCGCTGGATTATAGTGGGCAGCTTGCCATCCTTGGTGCAATGTTACTTATTGCTATCATTAGCGCACCAATTGCCATATCGTCAGCTTTAAAAGTGAGTGTAAGTTAATGTGGAAGTGGTTACATCCCTATGCTAAAGCAGAGCGTGCATACCAGTTATGCAATACGTTACTGCCTTATTTTGCCGTAGTTACTGTAGTTAGTATGATTGTTGGATGGGTATGGGGGCTTGGTTTTGCACCTGCCGATTACCAACAAAAAGACAGCTACCGTATCATCTTTATTCATGTTCCTTCTGCCATTTTGTCTATGGGGGCTTACTCATCAATGGCTATTGCAGCTGTTGTTGCACTTGTATGGCAACTACGAAATGCCGAACTTGCCGTTATTGCTATAGCGCCTGTTGGTGCTTGTATTACAGCTATAGCGCTTATTACTGGCGCTGCATGGGGTAAACCTATGTGGGGTGCTTGGTGGGTATGGGATGCGCGTTTAACGTCTGAACTTATTTTATTATTTTTATATCTTGGCGTGCTTTCGCTTTATCATGCATTTGAAGATAAGAAGTCAGCAGGGCGTGCAGCTTCTATTTTAGCAATTGTTGGCGTAATTAATTTACCTATTATTCATTACTCAGTTGAGTGGTGGAATACGCTACACCAAGGCGCAAGCATTACAAAACTAGACACTAAAGCAATAGACCCAAGTATGTTTTGGCCACTTATGGTTAATATTTTAGCCTTTGCTGCTTTTGTAGGAACAGTGACTTTAATTCGTCTTAAAAATGAAATTTTACAACGCGAAAAGCACCGACCGTGGGTGCGTTTGTTGTTAAATAAGGGGTAATTATGCAGTTTGACTCTTTTTCTGATTTTATTGCAATGGGAGGCTATGGGTTTTATATCTGGCTTTCTTTTGGTACATGCGCTCTTATTTTACTCGGTATTTTAGTGAACTCTTTAAGAGATACCAAACGTATTATGGCTTCAGTTGAGCAACAAATAATACGTGAAGCGCGAATTAAAAAAGCTAAACAGGAACAAGCCTCATGAATCCAAGACGTAAAAAGCGCCTATTGGTAATTATTGCCGTACTGTTTGGTATTGGTGGATCAATTGGTTTAGTGCTTTATGCACTTCAAGAAAATATTAATCTTTTTTATACGCCAAGCGAACTTATTGATGGCAAAGGGCCTAATAAAGAAAAACCATTCATTGGCCAAAAGCTACGTATTGGTGGCATGGTTGTACCAGGCACGGTTGAGCGTAATGAACAGAGCTTACAAGTAAGCTTTAAGCTAATTGATACAGGTCCATTAGTGACCGTGCGTTATCAAGGCATATTGCCAGACTTGTTTCGTGAGGGGCAAGGCATTGTAGCGCAGGGCGTATTAATCGAACCTAATGTTATTGAAGCATTTGAAGTGCTTGCAAAGCATGACGAAGAATATATGCCAGCAGAAGTTGCAGAGGCAGTTAAAGGTATTAAGCACGAAAAACCAAAATACAACTTAGATAGTGGTAATTAGCTATGATCCCAGAAATTGGTTATTTTTCTTTAACGCTTGCCATGGTGCTAAGCGTTTTACTGTGTATTTTTCCTCTTTGGGGCGCGCATACCGGTAATCTTCGATTAATGCGTGCAGCTCCCTCTTTAGCAATTGGGCAATTCGCTTTTGTTTTAATCTCTTTTGCAGCACTTATTTACGCCAGTGTAACGGATGATTTTACCGTATCGTATGTGGCATATCATTCAAGTAGTACGCTACCTTGGTATTACAAAATCACCTCTACATGGGGCGGCCATGAAGGCGCTATTTTACTGTGGTTAGTAATGCAAGCTGGTTGGACTGCCGTTGTTGCTGCGCGTTCTAAATCACTCCCTTGGGTGCTACGTGCCCGAGTATTGGGCGTACTTGGTTTTTTAGGTGTAGGTTTTATGATGTACACCTTACTACTTTCAAGCCCGTTTGAGCGCCTACTTCCTTATTTCCCGGTAGAAGGGCGTGATTTAAATCCGTTGCTTCAAGATCCGGGCATGATTATTCACCCGCCATTACTCTACATGGGTTATGTAGGGCTATCAGTTGCTTTCTCTTTTGCTATTGCTGCGCTATTAACTGGCAAGCTTGATAACACGTGGGCTAAATGGTCACGTCCTTGGACAATGACTGCGTGGGGCTTTTTAACACTAGGTATTACAATTGGTAGCTGGTGGGCATACTCAGAACTTGGCTGGGGTGGCTGGTGGTTTTGGGATCCAGTAGAAAACGCATCATTAATGCCATGGCTTGTTGCGACCGCATTACTGCACTCGTTAAGCGTAACTGAAAAACGCGGTGTGTTTAAATCGTGGACCGTATTACTTGCTATAGCAGCATTTTCATTGAGCTTATTAGGCACATTTATTGTGCGCTCGGGTATTATTGTATCGGTACATGCTTTTGCAACAGACCCTGATAGAGGCTTATTTATACTCGCCTTTTTAGGCATCGTTGTAGGTGGTGGCTTAGCGTTATATGCACTGCGTGTATCGCAAGTACATAGTGAAGGTCGATACAAGTTTGTATCACGCGAAGTGGCGTTATGGCTCAATAATATATTTTTAGTAGTTGCTACATTAATCGTATTGCTGGGTACTTTATTACCTATGGTTCATAAAGAAATGGGCTTGGGCAGTATTTCTATTGGCGAACCGTTTTTTAATAAGATGTTTGCAATAATTTTAGTGCCGTTTGCTATTTTGATGGGGATAGGGCCATTTTTACGCTGGAAGCAAAATAAATGGGCTTTCTTACAAAACAAAATATTAATGGGCGTATTAGCCAGTGTAGTGATTACCTGTGCTTGGTTGTTTTCAAGTTACGATTTAGTAAAACCACTTACGCTACTAGCCACTACGCTTGCGGTTTGGATTGCAATATCAACTGGGATCGACATTTATACTAAATCTGCTGTACACGGCACCTTAAAAGAAGGTTTAAAACGCTTAGGTGTAAGTTACTGGGCTATGGTGCTTGGGCATATTGGTATTTCGTTTGTTATTGCAGGTGTAACGCTTACATCAGCATATTCAGTTGAGCGTGACGTATCGATGAAACAAGGCGACACAGTTCAGCTTAACGAGTATGAATACCGCTTTGATGGTGTTAAAACTATTCGCGGGCCGAACTACAGTGGTCATGCTGGTGTTGTATCGGTGCTTAAAAACAATGAGCTAGTAACACGCTTACACGCCGAAAAGCGTAAGTATGATATTGGTATGCAGTTTATGACCGAGGCGGCAATAGATGCAGGCTTTACACGTGATTTATACTTAGCGTTAGGTGAGCAGTTGAGCCAAGGTGCATGGTCACTTCGCATTTATCATAAACCGTTTGTTCGTTGGATGTGGATTGGTGGTGTGCTTATTTCCCTAGCTGGATTTATGATTTTATTTGATAAACGCTACCGTACATCAGCTAAAACAGCGCGTAGAGCTGCATCGGAGAATATTTTATGAACCGTAAAATTTTAGCTATTGCGCCGCTTTTAGTATTTGCTTTTGTGTGTGTATTTTTATACCAAGGCCTTTTTGCTAATCCTCGTGAAATTCAAACGGGTCGGTTAGGTCAAGAAATGCCAGCATTTAATCTACCTGATTTAATGCAAGACAATAAGCCGTGGACTAACGAGTCTTTAAAAGGCGAAGTTTACTTACTAAATGTATGGGGTACTTGGTGCCCAACATGTTTAGTTGAACTTGGTTATTTAACTAAGTTACGTGAGCAAGGCGTTAAAATTATTGGGCTTTATTACGTACAAGGTTACGACGCTGACTTTGATGGCCCTTTTGATATGCAATCACTTCGCACCGAAGTGAGCGATATGCTACAACGTGCGGGTGACCCATATCAATTTAATATCTTGGATTTACATCGTACTTTGTCGTTGGATTTAGGTGTTTCGGGTGCGCCTGAAACATTTTTAGTCGATAAAAACGGCACTATTTTGTTGCATCACACGGGCGATATAAACCCGCGAGTATGGCGAGCCAAATTTGCGCCAATTATGCAGGAGCTTAAATAATGAAATGGTTACTACTTACGCTTAGCCTTTTTGTAAGCATCAGTGCGTTTGCAGAGCAAGATCGCTATCAATTTGATAACAACAAACAAGCAATATTGTTTGAAGAGCTAACTAAAGAGCTGCGCTGTCCTAAGTGTCAAAATCAAAACATTGCGGATTCTGACGCTGTTGTTGCTAAAGACTTGCGCGATAAAGTGCTCGTATTGGTTAAAGAAGGTAAGAGCAAAGACGAAGTGATTGATTACATGATTGACCGCTTTGGCTATTTTGTTCATTACGACCCACCAGTTACACCAGCGACTTTAGTACTTTGGGTATTACCTGTATTAATTGTCATAGTCGGCTTTGGTTTTATTGTTATTCGCCAGCGAAAAGCATCAGTAAAACAAACGTGGAGCAGTGACGACGAAATGCTGTTAACGAAGCTAATTGAACAAAATAAACGTCAGGAGCAAAGTTAAATGATTTTAATGTGGGCGTGTTTTGCTTTACTCACACTGGTTGCTCTTGGGTTTGTGATGTTGCCTTTTTTAAAAAAAGAGCGCGTTCAAACAATTACTCATAACGCCAATGCTGAGCTAATTAGCATTTATGAGCAGCGTTTAGTTGATTTACAAACCGATTTAGATAATCAGCGTATTGATACCGTAAATCATGCAGAATCAATTATTGAATTAAAACGCCGTTTATTGAATGAGTTATCACCAGAAAAATCACTAAACAGCAAAGGTAATAATCGTATTTTTGCTTTAACTGGTGGCGCATTTGTTCTTGCTCTAACAGGTGTTTTTTATGGTTTAACGGGTAGCCAGCAGCAAATTTCGGCTTGGCATGATGCAATGGATAATTTAGCTGATTACGGCGAGCGTGCTGTAATGCAAAAAGGTGAGCCGCTTAGCCAAAATGAGCTGCAGGCTTTTGCATTGGCACTTCGTACAAAGCTTAGCCGCTCAGGTGATGACGAAGTCGCTTGGATGCTACTTGGACGAGTTGCTATGTCGCTTAATGAATTTGACATGGCGCAGCAGTCATTTGATAAAGCACTTCGTATGAATCCTGATAATATGCAGGTACTTATTAGTTACAGCCAAGTTTTATTGCTAGAAGGTAGCGAAGCTAATATGACCCGTGCGGCAGGTATGCTCTCAAAAGTACTAAAAGTAGAGCCTACCAATTTAGATGCAATTTCGTTATTAGCACTCATTGCTTATGAGCGTAAAGATTGGCCTCAAGCCAAAGCTGCATTTGAAGTTTTACTTGCGAGTATGGAAAAAAATGATTCTCGTTATAGCATGATCTCTGAGCGTATTGCTGATATAGAGAAGCAAATGCGAGCGGAAGGTTCTGTTATGCCAGTTACTACAACGGGTGCTATTGCAGTTACAGTCGACATTGCAAAAGAGCTTATAGATAAACAGCCAAAAGACGGTATCTTGTTTATATTTGCAAAAGCAGCAAGTGGTTCGCCAATGCCATTAGCTGCTGTTAAACTCGCTAAATATTCATTTCCAATTACAGTTGAGTTGAGTGATAGTAGTGCAATGGTTGCAGGGCTTAACTTATCTAGTGCAGAAAATATTATTATTTCGGCGCGTATTTCTATAGATGACTCGGTTATGCCAAGTTCTGGTGAGCTAGAAGGTCATTCAGAGTCGTTAAAGCGTGAAAGTGTAAGTGACTACCAACTTCAAATTGATACATTAATACCTTAAGGACGTTAGATGTTAAAACACAGTTTTACTTTTTTATGTTTATTGATACTAGCCGGGTGTGCTCAAGTACCACAAAGCAAAGTAGATGACAGAGATCCGCTGCAAAGTATTAATCGTCCGTTATACGACTTTAATATGGATGTACTGGATGCTTATTTATTGCGCCCAGTTGCTGTAGGTTATGTTGAAGTAACGCCTGTACCGGTAAGAAATGGTATTGTGAATTTCACAGGTAATATTACAGCACCTGTCGATATGATTAATGCGGGTTTGCAAGGTAAGCCGGGTAATGCAAGTGTGAGCTTAGCGCGTTTTTTAGTTAACTCTACGGTTGGTATTTTTGGTATTTTTGATGTTGCCAGTTCACTTGGTCTTGAAATTGTAGATGAAGACTTTGGACAAACGTTAGGTGTATGGGGCGTGGGTGATGGCGCTTATTTAATGCTACCTGGCATGGGTCCTACAACAGCACGTAACCTGACCGGTGATGTAGTCGACAACTTTGTATTACCTGAAGTTGCGCTAACGACTCCACAAACTATTCTAGTGTTTGTTTTAAAAGCAGTTGAGGCACGTGCATCATTAATCCCACAAGAAGGGTTATTAAATGATTCACTTGATCCGTACTTATTTGTAAAAGATATTTACTTCCAGCGTCAAATTTATGAGCTGTACGATGGCAACCCACCTATAAAAGAAGAGCCAGCTGATTTTGATGAAGACTTTTTAGAAAGTTTATAATTGAAAAGCCACTCATAAAAACGCCAGCTAAATGCTGGCGTTTTTATTTGCTGTTTATATATTTAACCTGAACTCTGGATAATAAATCTATCTCGAGCAGTTATTTTCAGCGCTAACTACGTTGAATTTACTTGCAATAGGTCAACTATTGACGCGTAAGTTCGCCTTGTTTTCACTGAAAATCTCTGGCTAGAGAAAAATAAATTTAAATATCTTAACCAGAGTTCAGGTAGTTTATTTTTCGTTCACTACTAACTGCATTTGTTCATTAACCCAAGCTAGCGCTTCATGATAAGCATCGGGAACTTTTTCACCTAGATTTAGTTCTTTCGTTAGCTCGTTTGCAGCTGACCAGTTTGCTTGCTCGTAGTATTTAACTAAGTTTAAATATTTTGCTAGCAAGCCTTCATCGTTTAATAGCGCTGCTTTTATGTCATTAGAAAGTGGAAGCTTTTTCATCACGCTTTCCATGCTCTCATCCAAAATTGCATCCATTAGCGACATCATACCGGTTAAAAATGCCATGCCGGTATCTTTAAACTGCCCATGGGATATAGCGAGCAATTCAGCAAATCGAGCGCGCGTAAGCGATAGCCTTATTAGCTCTACAGGTTTATCTGCTGATACTTGTGCTGCAAACAGTAGTGACAATAGCTTTTTAATTTCGTTGGCGCCAAGCACTATAAGAGCTTGCTTAATGGTACTTATTTCTGCGCGTCTTGCAAATGCGGCAGAATTTGAATACCTAAGTAATTTATAAGATAGGTTTACATCACGTTCAAACACATCAGTGATTTTCTTAAGATCCATATCAACACTTGATGTTTCGTAAAGTAATTCAGCTAATGCCATTTCTGATGGTGGTAGAGCCTTACTTTGTACCATTTCAGGTTTTGAGAAGAAAAATCCTTGGAAATAATCAAACCCAAGCTCTAAAGCTTGTTGGTAAATTTCATAGGTTTCTACTTTTTCGGCAAGTAACTTAATATGTGAGTGCGGTTTTAAATCGTTTAGAACCGTTTTTATTGTATCTATATCGGATGCTAAAAAGTCTATTTTAATAATATCAATAAATGGGTAAAAATGACGCCATACAGGTTGATGAATGTAGTCATCAAGAGCAATAGTGTAACCTTTATCTTTTAAATCTTTAACGATAGCTAATAAACGCTTACCAGGCTGGATAGTTTCAAGTATTTCTACAACTATAGTGTCTTTACCTAGTAGTGTAGGGTAACCCTTTGATAGTGTTTCTAGGGTGAAGTTTATATAAGCAGGTTTATTGTCGGTTAAATCTTCTAAACCAAAATTAAACTGGCTACCCTCTATAAGTCGTGTTGTTGCTTCGTCACCATCTATATCGGGAAATACGTTATCAACGCCATCACGAAATAAAAGCTCATAACCGATAAGTTTTTTATCTCTATCTAAAATCGGTTGACGTGCAGCGTAAAAATACATAAACAGTTCCGTAAGAGTGATGTAATTGGGTATTGTAATAATATATGGCAAAAGATTCAAAATAGCATTACGTATATTTGCATGATTAATAAATTATCATTATAAATTAAGGTGTTTCTTCTATTTAATTTATTATATTTTACCAATTCGCTTTAAAATTATTCAACATGAGTATTTTTGTATCAGCTGGAAGCAACAAGTTGGAGATTTTATTGTTAGGCATGATATAGTCAGCGAGAATGGTTTTTATCCTAATAGTGTCTTTATTATAATATTTTAAGAGTCAATATTCGGATCAAGAGCCTGTTATTAATAATTATGCGGAGGCTAATTTGGAAACAGGAATGATTATTTCACTAGCATTATATTTTGTTGTAATGTTAGGTATCGGACTATATGCATATAAGCAATCTACTGGCGATGTATCAGGTTACATGTTAGGTGGACGAAATCTATCACCAAGTGTTGCTGCACTATCTGCAGGTGCATCTGACATGAGTGGCTGGATTTTAATGGGCCTACCTGGTGCGATGTTTGTTACTGGTTTTAGTAGTACATGGATAGCAATTGGTTTGGTGATTGGTGATTGGTGCTTGGTTAAATTACCTGTTAGTTGCACCTAGATTACGTGTGTACACTGAAAAAGCAAATGACTCTATAACAATCCCAGATTACTTCTCAAACCGCTTCAATGATAAGTCAAACTTATTACGTGTTGTATCTGCTGTTGTGATTATAGTCTTCTTTACTCTTTACACGTCATCTGGTGTTGTAGCCGGCGGAAAATTGTTTGAAAGCTCATTTGGTTTAAGTTATGAAGTGGGTTTATACATTACAACGGGTGTCGTTGTTTTATACACTTTGTTTGGTGGTTTTTTAGCGGTTAGCTTAACTGATTTCGTGCAAGGTTGTATTATGTTCATCGCGCTGATTCTAGTGCCTACCGTTGCATACTCTTTACTTGAACAACCTCTAGAATCTACTTTACATAGTGTAAATCCAGATATGCTTAACTGGATTGGAGCAGGCTCTGCATTAGGTATTATTTCTGCAATGGCATGGGGTTTAGGTTATTTTGGTCAACCACATATCATCGTTCGTTTTATGTCGGTACGTAGTGTTAAGGATATGCCTAAAGCTCGCCGTATTGGTATGACATGGATGATTGTTGCTGCCCTTGGTGCTGTTGGTACTGGTATATTTGGTGCTGCTTATACTTATGAAAATAATATTGTAGTTGAAGATCCTGAAACGATTTTCCTAATTCTTTCTGAGTTATTGTTCCACCCACTTATTGCTGGCTTTTTACTAGCTGCAATTTTGGCTGCTATCATGAGTACTATCTCATCGCAATTGCTAGTAAGCTCAAGTTCATTGACTGAAGATTTATATAAAACATTTTTACGTAAAGATGCTAGCGACTTTGAATTAGTTACTGTTGGTCGAATTAGCGTTGCATTTGTTGCCCTGTTTGCAATTTATTTAGCGTACGATAGAGATAGCTCTATTTTAGACCTAGTAAGTAATGCATGGGCAGGCTTTGGTGCTGCTTTTGGACCACTTGTATTGTTTAGCCTTTATTGGAAACGTATGAATTTTGCTGGCGCCTTATCTGGTATGTTAGTAGGTGCGTTTACAGTGCTTGTTTGGATTTATGGTCCGTTTACTATTAATGGTGAAAGTTTAAGTAGCTTTATGTATGAAATAGTACCTGGCTTTATTTTAGCGAGTATCGCAATTGTTGTTGTTAGCTTAGTAACAAAAGAGCCAGAGCAAAACATCACTGCTTTATTTGATGAAGTAGAAAAAGAGCTTTAAATAGCAATTACTATTCATTTTAAAATGAGTAGTAAGTAATACCAATCCGCGATAATACTTAATCATTTTGCGGTGCTAAACGTGTTGCTACCGGCGTTAAAAAATTATCATTTAGAACAACTAAATATCAAATTTTTTGCCTAGCTATCAACACGTTTTTCCACCCTCAAAATAGATCACTTAATTAAGCGAATTGGTATAATAAAAAAGGGAGCAACTAAGTTGCTCCCTTTTTTATTTAGTTTGTCCCGTCCGAGGAGAGGACAATCTACGAGTTAACTTGCTTTTTTATCGTTGTTATCTTCAATTGATGCAACGTTATCTGACTTTTTACTTTTTGCTGGCGCTTTGGTAACAACTGGATCTTTGCCGCCCTTTAATATGGTCATAAAGTCATCTTTGCTTTTCGCTATTTCTAAAGCAAGTGATTCAATTTGTTGCTCACTAAGCGGTACGTCTACCTTTTCTAGCATTAGCTCAAGTGATTCTGCTATATCGAGCATCTTGTCATAAGCATCAGCTTCTTTTTTGGTAGTAAACGTCATACGCTCGACTCCGTTTCGTTCTACAACATATTTAACAACAACAGCCATGATTTCTCCTGCAAAATTGCTTGGCACCGTGGTTTGTAAAAACCATTAGATTACTGTTTTTATGTACAGTAATGGTTTGGGCGTAAATTTGCAAGCGCGAAGTATTAATTTTTAGGTGTCTTAAATTTGACAAAAAACGGTAACTTTACTTTAGTTAAGCAATCACTTGTTGTACCAGCTGCATTTTCAGGATTTCGGATCATAGTGATAATGCGTTTAGGTACACTTTAAATGATGAGCTTTTCAGTTCCTTACTTTTTGGTTTTCCTGAGCAACATTCAAAATTAAGAAAAGAAGAATAGGGACAAGTTTGATGAAAACGTTAAAAAATTTATTCATAATAAGCTTATTATGCTTACTACCTGCAACTACCGTATATGCACAATTATCGGAAGTAACTAAGCAAATGCCTCAAGTTGAGACAATTAGTATAAATAATGCTGATGCAGATATGCTTGCTAAGCTACCGGGTATAGGTAAGAAAAAAGCGCAGGCAATTGTGGATTACCGTGAAGAAAACGGCGAATTTAAAAGCGTTAGTGATTTATCGCAAGTTAAAGGAATTGGTAAAAAACTATTAGCCAAATTAGAGGGGAAAATTTCACTTTAATAACAGTAGATAACAATCAGGGCGCTATGCGCCCTGATTAAATTGTTTTAATGCATCGCTTAAGTGTTTTTTAGCAAAGTTGATTTCAATAGGTGTTGTTAAAAGTGGGTAGCAAAGTCCGCCGAGTATCAAAAACGGGATTAATATCCAACCTTTAAATACCGTGAATATTAAAAATAGTGGACTTAGTAATATTAATTTAATAATACGCAGTAACACTTTATCAGTTGGCGATAACATACTTAAAGAAAGTGCTATTACGTCTTGGCGCTTGCGTACTTTTAGATGTTTAAGCTCATCTAATTGGCTTGAAAAAAATGTAAACATATCAAATCGACTTTTTAATTAATAAACGGCCAATAACTATAATAAATAGTGTTAGTGAGAAAATCCCAAATATAATTTCCATCCAAGCAGGCATGCTCAAACCAACAAACTGCCAATCTATATTTCCACAATCCCCGGTCGCCTGAAAAAAGCTAGGTATCCATTCATGTAGCGGCATAAACGATGGGAAGTTTGGTTCAAACTCACAGCTAAATGCAAAGGGGTCTGTGGTGGTTTGCATATCAATATGCTCGCGAGCAATTAAATATCCCCAAACACTCGATACACCCCAAATTACATACGCTAATATACGAACTGCTTTGCTCTGTGGTTTAGTCGAACCTACGATTCCTGCGCCTAATAGACCCAGTACGGCTGTACGTTGATATATGCACATTATGCAAGGCGCCAATCCCATTTGGTATTGAAAGAAAAGGGCGGTCACTTCAAGTAAAAAAACGATAGCTGTAAATAAAAGCCACGGGGTACGTTGGGTGGGTAATTGCGCAAGCCAGTTCATAAAAATTCCGCGTTTAAATAAGACGTTAGATTATGACCTAGGATAATGTATGCGGCAACAAAAAGGAAAAAAAAGCTACCGAAGTCGCTTTTTATAAGATGAAATTATTGACCACTCAATGCAGCCTCAGCAGAGGCTACATGACGCTCTACTTAGTTCCCATTGATACATAAGCTTAGTTATATCGCTTACTTATACAACATTGGTGCATTGCCTAAAAAATTCTTTAAAGTTGCGGTTAGAACGCTCTGTTGCATAGGTGTTCCTTTTTAATGTACTTATGTGTTTTAAGTTGATTAAGCTAGGTATGGTGTAAATAAAAAACACCAATAATTACAATGTACCTACAATGAATATTGCTCTGTATATTTATACATTGTAGCTATATTAGAAAAACCTAAATTTTATTATTTATTAATCTTTAATTTCTACTCATTTGCTTATTAATATACCTGACTTTACTTGTTAGTTATGCTTCGTCTGGTACAATCAGTCAGTTATTCGTGTAAAACGATGAGTGTTGATTAATTCGAGTGGGAACTGGATGAGAATTTTTAAAGCGAAAAGCCCAGCAGGATTTGCTGAAGAATATATAGTTGAATCTATTTGGAACGGCGATTTCCCTCCAGGTTCAATTCTACCTGCCGAGCGAGAACTTTCAGAGTTAATTGGTGTAACAAGAACGACCTTGAGAGAAGTATTGCAGCGTTTAGCACGTGATGGCTGGTTAACAATTCAGCATGGTAAACCAACAAAAGTAAATAACTTTTGGGAAACGTCTGGCTTAAATATTCTTGAAACACTAGCGCGCTTAGATGAAGACAAGATGCCAGAGCTGACAGATCAGCTTTTATCTGCACGTACTAATATTAGTGCTATTTATACACGTGCTGCAATTAAGTTAAATCCTGAACGTGTAATTGAAATTTTATCACAAAGTCATGAGCTAGAAGACACTGCGCAGGCATTTGCTGACTACGATTATAAAGTTCATCACGAATTAGCCGTTGCGGGTAATAACCGTATTTATGTATTAATACTCAACGGTTTTAGAGGCTTTTATTCAAAGATTGGTTGTCATTACTTCTCTGATGCCGGAACTCGTGAACTTGCACGTCAGTTTTATAAAGATTTAACAATCTTGGCAGAAAATAAAGAGCATGATGGTGCTATTTCGATGATGCGTAAATACGGTCATCAAACAGGTGAGATTTGGCAAAAAATCCGTGGCGATATGCCCTCAGATATAATGGATTAAATCTAAACGAGAAACCTGCATTTGCAGGTTTTTTTGTAGCTGTAAAAATTAATACCGCATTATATGAATTTTTAAACAATTTAATGTATTAAGCTTTCTTCAGTAACGTCAAAAGTTCTATCTAATTACAACGCAATTTACACTTCAAAATAGACCTATTATTCAAGCAGATTAGTGCAAGTTGTAAGTGTTCGTTATTTTCGATTGCTCACATCGTTAAATGCGATTGTTCTTTTGTAGTGAATAACTTTAGAATGCCAATTAATTATATGTGTGCGCTATTGGTTTTTAATTTTTAGCGCCCATATAAGTACCAGCATTGCGAAAGCAATTGAAAACAAACTCAAAATATTTGGAGAATAAAATGGGTGTATTAGTAGGCCGCCAGGCACCAGACTTTACCGCTGCAGCTGTTCTTGGTAATGGTGAAATTGTAGATAGCTATAACCTTCATGAAACAATTAAAGGTAAAAAAGCAGTTATCTTCTTTTACCCACTAGATTTCACGTTTGTATGTCCTTCTGAACTTATTGCATTTGATAAGCGTTTTGAAGAGTTTCAAAAGCGTGGCGTAGAAGTAATTGGTGTTTCTATCGATTCACAATTCTCACATAACGCATGGCGTAACACTGCTGTTGCAGACGGCGGTATTGGTAAAGTTCAATACGCACTAGTTGCAGATGTTAAACACGAAATTTGTAAAGCGTATGACGTTGAGCATCCAGAAGCGGGTGTTGCATTTCGTGGTTCATTCTTAATCGACGAAGAAGGCAATGTACGTCACCAAGTAGTGAACGATTTGCCACTAGGTCGTAACATCGACGAAATGCTTCGCATGGTTGACGCGCTAGCGTTCCACACTGAGCACGGTGAAGTATGTCCTGCTGGTTGGACTGAAGGTAAAAAAGGTATGGACGCAAGCCCTGAAGGCGTTGCTAAGTTCTTATCTGAAAACGAAGGCGAGCTATAATTTAGCCCTTAGTTTTAAATAAAAAACCGCCAATTGGCGGTTTTTTTGTGTCTTTTATTTAGAAAGAAAAACTTACTTTAGTGTACAAGTAGCGGCCACGAGGGTTATGCACAGCTGATGCATAACCATATAAATCGCCATCGCCATCACCAATTGCAAATGGTGGCTCTTCATCAAATAAGTTATTAACACCTAAAGATATTTTAGCTGACTCAGTAATACGGTACGACGTTTGTAAATCAACAAGCGTTTGCGAGTCAATCATACGTGAAGTATTGCTATCAAAGTCTAAATTGCCATCAAAGTCGATATCAGGCGTATCTTCAAATTCGCCTACATAACTGATATTTACATTGGTGTTAAACTCACCAATTTCCCAGTTGGTTGAGAAAATAAAGCGATGCTCTGGGTAGCCATATTCACCCGTGTAATCACGACCATCTTTTTCAAACTTATCCTGATATGCCCACTCTAAATTAAATTTAAGTAAACCTAAGTCATCAAGAGAGTGGTTATAGTTTGCTGAAACATCAACACCAGATACTTCTTGCGATGATAAATTTTTAAATGTGCTGTGTATTTTTTGTATTGTGCCTAAGCTTGCACCGCCTGTAGGAGCTAAACGAACACATACGGTACTATTTTGGTTACCACATTCTGCAGCATAAATAGGACCAAATTCTTCTTCATCGATTTTATTATCTTGAGTAATGCTCCATACATCAACACTTAAACCAAACTCAGCTGTTGGTGCCCAGATAACGCCCACGTTCCATGATTCTGACTCTTCTGCTTGTAAATCAGGGTTACCAGAGAACTCAATGTTGTAATCAAGTGCTTGGCAATCTAATCCTGTTTGTTCACAGCGCTGTGTATCAACAAAAAATTGGCTTTTTTGTGATGGACCTAAGCCTATTTGCGCTAACGAAGGCGCTCTAAAGCCTTGCGCCCAAGAACCACGAACCGTTACTTCATCAGTCGGTGCCCAGCGCAGAGCTATTTTTGGATTTGTTGTTGTACCAAAGTCGCTATAATCATCGTAACGACCGGCTAATTGTAGTTCGAGGTTTTCAGCAAGTGGGATTGAGAACTCAACATATGCAGCGTATTGTTCACGATCAGCAGAAGCTGATACTGATTCAGTACCAAATATTAAGCCACGTTGAAATTGATCATCAGGGATATCATTTACATCTTCTTCACGGTACTCAATACCGGCGGCCATCATTACAGCTTCGCCACCAAAACTAAACGCTTCACCTGTAATGTTAGCGTCAAAAGAGGTCATATGAGACTCACCGCGACGCACTAAGCTAGTTGTGATTCTGTCAATTACAGCTGGGTCGTTATATGTGCCACCGAATGGATTATAGTTACCGGCATCAATTTCTTGTTGTAAGAAATCGGTGCGTACCCAGCCTTGTGTACGATCGCCTGTTTGTAGTGATTTACTGCGACCTTTTTGTACCGCTGTCTCCCAGCTCCAATCGTTTATTTCGCCTTTTAACCCTGCAACAAAGCGTAAGGTGTCTGACTCAATGTCCCATTGGCGAGCGCCTGCATCTACTGTACGGTAACGACCAATTTGAATGTCTTCACCAAATGGATTGTTTGGGTGATTAGCGGGTACCGTAAGGCCTGCATCTTCATCAAGTGGTGTTGGTGCACCTGCAGCGACAGAGCTGTTATGCTGAACAGCCATTTCTAAAAAGCCAGTAATGCCGTTATCAAAGCGGTATTCAAATTGTGAAATAGTGCCTACACGCTCAGATGCTGGGGCAACATATCCATATGGGCCGTAATCAAATAAACAGCTACCACTTGAAGTTGCATTTTCAGCAGGACAGGCAGGGTCGATTGTTTTAACGCCATCCACATAAAAGTAGCCTGGGAAACCACGAGATGAACGGAAATCTTCACCACCATAAGGTGCTTGGTTTGCAGTGCCAAGGCTGCCCATTTCATCAGAAGAAAGAGATGTGTTTTTAAAGTAATCGATAATAACAGATGCACTACTTTTTTCGCTTGTTGTACCCCAAACTAGGCTTGCTGTTGTTTCTTCATAATTTGGACCATCCGTACCGCCATAGCCTAGGTTAATCTCAACACCATCAATATCTTTCTTTAAGATAACGTTAACTACACCCGCTACTGCATCTGAGCCATAGATAGCTGAAGCGCCATCTTTTAGTATGTCGATACGCTCAATAGCAGAAACAGGAATACTGTTAATATCTACAAATGAGTTGGTGATACCTTCAGCAAAGGCACTAATTGATACACGGCGACCATTAATTAATACCAGTGTTGCATCGGCTCCTAAGCCACGTAAGCTTACTGCAGCTGAACCGTTAGCGGTTGAATCTTGGTTGTTACCACGAGTAGAGAAAGTACCGCTACCTGCTACAGGCATTCTTTCTAGAAGTTGCTGTAAATTATCGTAACCCATGTTTTCGATTTCAGCTCTACCGATTGACTGTACCGGAGAAGGCCCTTCAATATCAGTTCGCTTAATACGAGAACCAGTAACCTGAATTCGCTCTACTTTTTTAGCTTCTTCTGCTGCGTAGGCTGTTGTTGTAAAACCTGCTGATAATGCGAGTGTTGCGCCCACAATAATGCTTGGTGTAAATGCAGTTGATTGCTTCATCCTTAAGTCCTTGTTGATATATTATAAAATTATTTGCTTAACAAGCGCGGGTATTAATATCATGTAACTTAAGTGTTAGCAATTAGCTTAATTTGTGATTTAAGTATTAGTTTCAATGCTTTTTTGTGGGTTTTATGACCTTATTTATACTTTGTTTTCTAGGTGAAACTAAGCGTGAATAGGACATAGAGTTAATAATTGTTATATAGCTAGATGAAGCCATGTGTGGAATAGCTAGTGATAGAAATAATTTGTAATAATTTATTTCTATAAATTAAAACTTATGTTTGTTTTTCTGCTTTTAATTTATTCAATTATGTAATACCAATTCGCAGTAATACTTAATCAATTTGAGGGGTTAAAGTTGATGCTAAAGGCATTGAAATTTTCTGATTTACGACTGCTAGATACAGGAGGTGGGGTAATGCAGGAGCAATTGCTGATAATGGCTAAGTAATACCAACCTGCATAAATCTTTGATCAATTTAACGAATTAAATTGCACTATAACGTCGTTAAAAATTTTTTATTTAGAACAACTAGATATAAAAATTTTTGCCTAGTTCTAGCGTAATTTTCTTAACGTTAAATAGACCCCATATATAAGCAGATTGGTATAACAAGTTTTGTCTTGTTATCGACACGATTTTCTTATCTCAAAACAGATTACTTAATTAAGCGAGCTGGTATTATTTGAGTTTTTATATAGGTGAAATTAAAAACGCCTAATAAATTAGGCGTTTTTAATTATGCTTTATGCTTCATTAAGCGTTCTTTTTCACGCGACCAGTCTTTATCTTTACCGTCTTCGCGTTTGTCGTGTAGCTTTTTACCTTTTGCTAGATGAAACTCAAGTTTTACCCAGCAGTTTTTCCAGTACATCGCTGTAGCTATTAAAGAATAGCCATCGCGCTCTGTAGCACCGAATAAACGGTCAAGTTCGCGTCTGCTTAATAGCAATTTACGATAACGTAGCGGGTCGCAAATTACATGGGTCGAGGCACTAATAAGTGGCTGAATCTGACTGCCAAGTAGAAATGCTTCGCCATTTTTAAGATGAATATAAGTTTCTGTGATATTTACTTTACCAGCTCGGATACTTTTAACTTCCCAGCCTTGTAGTTCAATACCTGCTTCAAACTTATCGTGTAAAAAATACTCATGTCGCGCTTTTTTGTTTAGCGCGATGGTATTACTTGTCGATTTTGATGAATTTTTCTTAGCCATAGTGCCCTATAATATACGTAATGTGAGATGTTTTACATCGATTTTTTTAATAATGCTTTTAAAAATTTAGCTTTAATTTAAGCCGCATGAAAATTTGGGGAAACGCGCAAAGCTTGCTAAAATTCGCCCACACAGTTGGGAGTGAGTATGCCACAAATAGAAAAAAGTGCGCTGGTTATGTACAGCACTAAAGAGATGTTTGATCTAGTTAATGATGTAGAAGCTTATTCACAGTTTTTACCAAATTGCTCAGACTCAAAAATTGTTTCACAGCACGATAATAACATGACCGCGAGTTTAGAAATATCTAAGGCGGGTATAAAAAAGTGGTTTACCACCGAAAACACCTTTGTTGATGAGCAAACCGTGTTATTGCGCCTTGTTGATGGTCCGTTTAAGACGTTAAAAGGGCGCTGGCATTTTCAAGAGCTTGACGCCAAAGCATGTAAGGTTCATTTGCACCTAGAGTTTGAATTTTCAAGTAAGTTAATAGAGCTTGCCTTTGGAAAGATTTTTAACGATGTAGCAAAAAATATGGTGAGTGCATTTACTCAACGTGCAAAACAGGTTTATGGAGCGCGAGTATGATTAATGTTGAGGTGGTCTTTGCATTACCGACCACGGCCACGTGTTTATCAATTGAAGTGCCACAAGGGACTACAGTCGAGCAAGCTGTTATTCAGTCAGGTATTATAGAAAAGTGCCCAGAAATAGATGCCACATCGCTAACGTTAGGTGTGTGGAATCGAACTGTAAAAGCTAACTATGAATTAAAAGACGGTGACCGTATAGAAATATACCGTCCATTAATTGCAGATCCTAAAGATGCCCGCAGAAAACGTGCAGAAAAAGCAAAAGAAGAGGGGCGTGCAAATAAAATAACGGGTGGTCGCCCACTCGAGAAGTAATACCAATCGGCATAAACTTCGAACAATTTAACAGATTAAATCACACGCTAACGTCGTTTAAAATGGTAAAAGCTTTTTAAGTAAACCAATAAAAAAGGTGAGCCATGCTCACCTTTTTTACTACCTGAGACGTTTATTGCTCTAGCGGTGTAGTAAAGTTTTCAGGTTGGTCATAATCACCTGAGATTGAAACTAACTTTTCATTTTCAAAGTTAATTACTAACTCTTTATTTTGTTCGTTTTTACGGCCTTTATTAAAGCTGTAAATATAGCGCCATGTATTGTTATCAAAGGCGTCCTCGGCAATAGGTCTACCTAATACATAAACAACTTGCTCTCGGGTCATATTTACACGAAGTTTTTCAACATCCGATTGCTCTAAAAAGTTGCCTTGTGGAATGTTAATTCGGTATACCCAGCTAGAGCAACCTGCTGCTGAGCTAAGTGTTAAAGCGACGATAAGCCAAAGAGAAAAAGTTTTTAACGACTGCATTGTTAGTTGTGATCCTTATTTTTTATAATCTGCATGATACCGATTAGTCACTGAAGGTAAAACCCTTTTAAGCAATTGTTTTATGTTAAGGGCGTTAAGGTAATGTTTTGACCACTGATAATGAAAAAAGTTTACAGCATATTGAAACGAATATTTTAAAAACTGAGTCTACTTGGTTTTTATATATAGTTGAAACACGATTTGGTCATTGGTACACAGGGATCACGACTAATGTTGAAAAACGCTTTGCAACTCATCAAGCTGGTAAAGGGGCTAAAAACCTTAGAGGAAAAGGGCCTCTTTTACTTATCCATCAACAACAAGTAGGTAATAAAAGTGAAGCAAGTAAGCTTGAGTATCAATTAAAAAAGCTTCCTAGAGCTAAAAAGGAAGCGTACGTTTCAGCATTTAATACTGGCGATAGCAAAAGTACTTAGTTTGTGTAAATTAAGCATATTCGTTATGAGCAAAAACTATCTTCGAATATAGCTTATGCTCATAGCTGGCGTGTAATATTAGAGTCGCTTAGCGATGCTTTTCAAAGGTAGCTACAAGCGCATCAAGTGTTTGTGCACTGTTGGCTAAGTCGCGAATCGCTTGCTCTGTATTGATTTGTTCGCTCATTGCTTTATCGCTAATTTCGCTAATTTGCTCAATATTACGACTTACATCGGCAACCACATTACTTTGCTGCTCAGTTGCAGTCGCTATAAGCGTAGCCATATCGTTTATTTGATTTGCTGTTTCGGTTATCGTATCAAGTAATTCAACAGAGCTTTGCATTGCACCAACGCTTTGCTGAGCTTTATCTTTCGATTGGCTAATATCATTAACTACATCATCAGATATTTTTGTAAGCTCTTCAATCATAGATTGAATTTCGGTGGTTGATTGCGATGTACGGTTTGCCAGTGCACGTACTTCATCAGCAACAACAGCAAAGCCGCGTCCGTGTTCACCTGCGCGAGCAGATTCAATTGCAGCATTTAAAGCAAGTAGATTAGTTTGATCCGATATGCCTCTAATTGAGTCCACAATACTTGCAATATCAACCGTTTTTTTAGAAAGCAAAGTAACTTGCTCTGTTATGCCATCAATATCGCTGGCAAGGGCTGATATAGTTGCTTGGCTTTGGAGTACTTGTTTGTGACTTTGAATGGTGTTTTCGCGGCTGTTATCGGTTAACTTAGCTGTATTTGCTGCGCTTTGCGCTATTTCTTGTACTGTAGCGCCCATTTCGTTGATTGCTGCTGCGACAGATATTGTTTGTTCTTTTTGGTTGTCTATTGCTTGGGAGTTTCGTTTTGCTTGTTCAAATACATGATCAGAGCTTTTTCTAATATCGTGACTTTCGCTGGCAACTTGAGTAATCGCTGTTTCTATTTTATTTATAAACTGGTTAAAGCCGTTACTTAGATTGTTAAGCTCTGGTTGGCTCGATTCTGGTAAGCGGTACGCTAAATTTGCATCGCCGGAGCCTAGGCGTGAAAATAACTCAGCCATTTTAGAAAGTGGAGATGAAAGTGAGCGAGCAAGCAAATAACTGATTAAACTCGCAACCAATGCTGTAATTACCGTAAAAGTAAATATTTGCCATTGCAGGGTGTTTACGCTTGCGAAAACTTCACTTTTTGGCACTTGGGCTACAACATATAAATCGGTGTTTTTAATAGGCATAGCAGCTACAAGTGTCGGTTCGCCATTTAAATTAATTTCTTCTAGTGCAAAGCCATTACTATTAAATAGTTGGCTGTGGATATTTGCAGTATATAAATCATCAATGTTTGCTTTAGCTACTTTACTTGCATCTTTATGAAGCTGAATCAATCCACTTTTATCTGCAATGAATACAAAGCCTGTTTGCTCAATTTTAAATTGCTGTAATAGCTTTTGCATATCAGTGATGCTTTTTGCAAGACCTGCTAAACCAGTCCCATTAGCCTGCTGATGATTTACAAACATTTTCACATCATTGGCTGACTCTTGATAAATACTGATAGAGTAAGGTTGTTTTGATTGCTTAAAAGCAAAGAACCAGCCATCGGCTGCATCGTTTTTTAACACACGCAAAAACCCATTCTGGTTCCAGTACTGTGCAGTGTCTCTATTTGCCCAAGATGCTGTGGCTAAATCGTATTGCTGGGCAACGCGATTTAATTCTTTTAATAGTAATGTATCGTCTTGGTTGTTTGATTGAGCCCATTGTAAAATAAATTCGTTTGATGATAGTTGCTGAGCAGCACCGAGTAACTCGTTGATTTCACCGCCTATGTGATTGCTGATTGTTTGCAGTTTACTAGGGAGCTCTGACTCAATCATACGTCGCTCAATAATATCCTCTGAGCTGTGTAGGGAAGTCAAACCAATCAGTGCGGCTACGCATATAGCAATAACACTGCCTAAAGCTGTGATTTTTTGAGTGATCGAAAGATTTTGTATCGTCATGATATTAATTAATTTTACAACTAAATAGAAAAACATATTAGCACATTATTTATTTGGAACTAAATATTGGCTAAGCAGAATAGGCAAAGATATACCAGATTGGTTAAAGTTTTATTAACAGGCATAAAAAAGCCCACATGCAAAAAGCATACGGGCTTGGTTTCTAACAAGCGAAACATTTATTGTTTAGGGTTAAACAATCTTTTTCATTGCTGACATGTAGCCACGTAATTTAGCACCTACTTTCTCAACTGGGTGTTCGCGCAATGCAGCGTTAATTTGAATTAATGTTTGGTTATCAACTTGGTTACTGTGCTCGCCAAGACCTTTACCGATAATGTCTGTATCAACGTTTTTCATAAAATCAGCAAGTAATGGTAAACATGCATGGTTATATAAATAACAGCCGTATTCTGCAGTATCAGAGATAGTACGGTTCATTTCAAAAAGCTTTTTACGCGCAATAGTATTGGCGATTAATGGCGTTTCGTGTAATGACTCGTAGTAAGCTGACTCTTCGATAATGCCGGCTGCTGTCATGGTTTCAAATGCAAGTTCAACACCTGCTTTAACCATTGCTACCATTAAAATACCGTTATCAAAAAATTCTTGTTCAGAGATTTCTACATCGCCAGCAGGGGTCTTTTCAAAGTTAGTTTCTGCTGTTTCTGCGCGCCATTTAAGTAAGTTTACGTCGTCGTTATTCCAGTCTTCCATCATAGTGCGTGAGAAAGTGCCGTCGATGATGTCATCTTGATGCTTATTATAAAGCGGACGCATAATTAGTTTTAGCTCTTCACTTAGTTCAAACGCTTTTACTTTTGCTGGGTTTGAAAGGCGGTCAAGCATGTTAGTAACGCCGCCGTACTTAAGTGCTTCGGTAATTACTTCCCAGCCGTATTGAATTAGTTTTGATGCATAACCCGCATCAACGCCTTTTTCTACCATTTTATCAAAACATAAAATAGAGCCAGTTTGTAACATGCCACATAAAATGGTTTGCTCGCCCATTAGGTCAGACTTAACCTCAGCAATAAATGATGATTTAAGTACACCTGCGCGATGTCCGCCAGTACCCGCTGCATACGCTTTAGCTTGTGCTAAACCAAGACCTTGAGGGTCATTTTCTGGGTGAACTGCGATCAGAGTTGGTACACCAAAACCGCGTTTGTATTCTTCACGTACTTCAGAACCAGGACACTTAGGCGCAACCATGATTACAGTAATGTCTTCACGTACTTGCATTCCTTCTTCAACGATATTAAAGCCATGAGAGTAAGCAAGGGTAGAGTCTTTTTTCATAAGTGGCATAATTGCACTTACTACAGCGGTATGTTGTTTATCTGGCGTTAAGTTAAGTACTACGTCAGCTGTAGGAATTAATTCTTCATAAGTACCAACAGTAAAACCGTTTTCAGATGCATTTAAAAATGATTGGCGACGCTCAGAAATAGCTGAAGCACGTAATGTGTAAGAAACATCTAAACCAGAGTCACGTAAGTTTAAGCCTTGGTTTAAACCTTGTGCGCCACAGCCTACAATAACTAGTTTTTTACCTTTAAGTGCGTCAACGCCATCGGCAAATTCGCCTGCGTCCATAAATTCACATTGCGCTAATTGCGCTAATTGCTCGCGTAAAGGTAAGGTATTGAAATAATTCGCCATTGTTAGTGTCCTATAAAGTCATGTTTGTTAGATGCGCAAGGTTTGTTGCGCTTACAAACACCATATGTAAAATCGTTGCTTGCGTAAAATGATATATTTGAATTAAAGTGTTTCATAATATGAAATACAGGGTTTAGCATGGATCATAAACATTTAAACTACTTTTTAGCGCTGGCTAAAACACTCCACTTTGGGCGCGCAAGCGAACTTTGCCACATAAGCGCACCCACTTTGAGCCGCAATATAAAACACTTGGAAGAAGAGGTAGGTGTTGCATTATTTGTACGCGATAACCGCAGTGTTAAATTAACGCGTGAAGGTGAGTCGTTTATTGATTACGCCACAGCGACGCTTGCTAATTGGCAGCGTTTTAAAACGAATGTAAAAGACCCACAACAACATATTTACGGCAAAGTAAGTATCTATTGCTCGGTTACTGCATCTTATAGTTTTTTACATCAAATATTAGAGCAGCTTCGTGCGCAGCATCAGTATATAGAAATAACATTAAATACAGGCGACCCTGCACTTGCTATAAATCGTGTGTTAGATGGGCATGAATTAATGGCTATTGCAGCTAAGCCAAATAAGTTACCGGCGCAAATTGCTTTTGTAGATATAGGGCACTCTCCGCTTTTATTAATTGGACCAAAAATTCAATGTCCGATCACAGAAAAATTAACACAAAATAGTGATGACATTAATTGGTCTGATTTAGAATTTATAGTGCCAGAACAAGGTTTTTCTCGCCAAAGGTTAGAACACTGGTGGCGCAAAAATAATATTCACGGGAAAATTTACGCACAAGTTGCTGGGCACGAAGCAATGGTATCTATGGTGAGCTTAGGATTAGGTGTCGCAATGGTCCCTAAAATAGTGCTAGATAACAGCCCGCTGCAAGATAAAGTACAAATACTAACACCAAAAATGCAAGCGCCTGATGGGTTTGATATTGGTTTGGCAGTATTAAGGAAAGAGTTAAATGACCCTGCAATCAGTGCTTTGTGGAATATTGCGCAAACTTTAGATGCAAAAGCGATTTAATGCGCGCAGAGAATAAGCAAGTTAGTTAAATAGTATGAATATAGGTTGCGTATAAGTTTACTATTACTTAACATTGAGCGCTAATAATAAAAACAATGACGCTTGAGAGTTTATTTATGAACCACGCCGTATCACTTGCTCATTCTGCTCAATGCCTAAAAAAGGCGATTCCTTTGATGGTAAAATACCGAATGCCGGTTACACCCATCAACTATGCAATTTGGTACTGTTATATTCAAGGAAACAAACCTTCATTAAATGCTGAGTTAGACCATGTTATTGCTCTGCAACAAACATGTTCACAAGACAAAGCAAAAGAAATTTTTGATAAACATTTAACGCAAGACGATCTCGTTTTTTTTCAAGAAATGACTGAAAAATTTCATACAACTATGGAGCAAGTTCAGCAAGATATAAGCACAACGCTTGATCACTCTAAAAGCTTTACGACGAGTTTAGTCGACTCACAAAATGAATTAAATATGCTTGTTGATGTAAACTCTTACAATGAGATACTAGGTTGTGTTGAGCGTTTAACCGACGATTCTATTGCAATGCAAGATTATGCTCGGGAGTTTCAGACTAAATTAGCCGTTGCCTACAATGAAATAAAAGATTTAAAAGAAGCACTCAATATTTCAAAGGAAGCAGCCGATACCGACACGCTTACGGGTTTTTATAATCGAGGTAAGTTTGATTCTGATATTGTAAACTTTTGCCTCGAATACTCAGAGCAAGCGCAAGAAGACTCTCTTGCCGTACTCATTATGTTTGATATTGATCATTTTAAGCGCTTTAACGATGATTTTGGCCATCAAAAGGGTGATGAAGTCCTTAGGCTAGTTGCTAAAAAAGTGAGAGAAAATACAACTGAAGCTGCAAATGTGTATAGATATGGTGGCGAGGAGTTTTGCATAACAGCCTACTTTGACACTATTAACGATATAATAGCATTTGCAGATTGTATTCGTTTAGCAATAGCAAAATTGGCGATTCGTAAAAAGCATGATGCAACTGCAAAACGTGCTATTTCAGCAAGTTTTGGCTTAGCAATTTTACGGCCATTTACAAATAGTTCTGTTTTAGTTGAGCGTGCAGATAGAGCTTTATACATTGCCAAAACACATGGACGAAATCGTATAGAAATAGCCCCTGATATTTAATAAGTACCAGAGGTTTTTGATTTATTTGGGTTAAAGCCGCTCAATTTAGGGCGATTTAATCCAACTTCAGTTTTGGTAAACAAGCAGGTAAAACCCAATAGAGCTGTAGCGAGTTAGCTCTTAGTAATTTTTTATTTGAATAATTGCATTTGCTACGTAGTGCCTCATTTTCAAAGTATCTTAAGGTACTATTAGTTAAAAACTACACAAGCAACTCAAAGTACAATCCTTAGACACAACTACCTTGAAAGATAAATAGTCCGAAAAGCATAAAGTTAACATTTTTGTATACAAATTGTGAATAATTGTAACCAGCTAGAGCTAGTTTAAAAAGACCTTGCTAGTATGGGGAACTCACTTATTTTGATACTTTGATTTACGCTGATGCGGTATGCCTTCTCATTATTAACAGCTCTATGTTTTAGCACTTTGTTTGTTTGCCTTTCGGTGCAAGCAACACAGGCAAGCAAGCATGCTGACGATTATACAGAGCAAGATATAACAACCGATCGTCTGCATTTGAGTTTAAGCGTGGGGGCTGGAGTTATAACCAACCCTTTGCATGGTGGAGATAATATTCCGCTCGTGCTTATTCCTCAAGTTGCGTTTTATGCAGAGCAATGGTTTTTTGATAATGGCCGTATTGGTTATTCATTTTTGCAAACCCCTAAGCATCACTTTAATCTAGTTGGTGAACTCAACTCTGAGTCTCGCTTTTTTATAGACTGGCACCCTAAAAATGTATTTTCACTACAAAGCAGTACTCTCAACAATCAGTTCGTAATGCAAGATGAAGCCTCGTCCTCTCGCTATGTTGATATTGATAATTTACATAAACGGCAAATTGCACTGGATGCGGGTATTGCATATCACTATGTAAATGAAGACCATGTTTTTTCGGTTCAGGCTCTGCATGATATAACCGATGTTTATCGAGGTGCACGCGCAGCATTGCAGTGGCAGTATCATACTGTGCTAGGAAAGCTCAAAATAAAGCCAACACTTGGAATAAACTATAAATCTGCGGAACTAAATAGCTATTTTTATGGACTTAATGAGGGTGAAACTCAATTTGGCAAAATAGACGTTGGTAGTAGTTGGCAACCTTATGCTAAAATCGACGCCCGTTGGCCACTGGGTAAGGCTGACTCTCTTCGTTTTCATGTAGCATATTACGACTATTCGGCTATGGATGGCAGTCCGCTCTTTGAACGTACTTATTCAATGACTGCATTTATAGGATTCGATCGTACTTTTTAATATGAAGTATTTAATATTAGTTGTCTTTATTACCACTTTTTTTAGTGGTTTTAGTGTGGCACAACCCCCTTTTTTTAGCGTTTCTCCAAAAGTCTGCGTTGTCTCTGAACAGCAGGGTTTTTGCGATCTTGATTTACAATTTAAATGGCAATTAAACGCCTACAGTGATGTCTGTTTGTATCAGCAAGAGCAACGGCTTCAATGCTGGGAGCAACAACTTTCTGGGCAATTTAATTATAAAGCGCGTGTTCAGGTGGAGACCATATACTCCTTAATCAATCCTCATACGGGTGTGTTAATAGCAAAAACACAGGTTGAAGTACAAAGCGCCCATGCTAAAAAAAATAGGCGTAGGCTTCGCTCTCCGTGGAGCTTTTTTTAATTTAGGAGCAACTAATGCCAAAAATTTTACTTGTTGAAGATGATCTCGGTTTACAACAACTAACAAAAGATTACCTTGAACATAATGGCCTTGAAGTCGAAGTATTAGAACGTGGTGACGAAGTGTTTAATTACCTAGAAAACAATACACCCGATTTAATGATTTTAGACGTTATGCTGCCAGGTAAAGATGGCTTTAGCGTTTGCCGCCAAGTGAGAGATAAGTTTACTCTACCAATTTTAATGTTGACTGCTAAAGGTGAAGACTTCGACCAAGTGCTTGGTTTAGAGCTTGGCGCTGATGATTATGTAATAAAACCAGCAGAGCCACGTGTATTACTAGCGCGAATTAATGCATTACTGCGTCGTGGACAACCCATAGTAAAATCAAGCGAAGAGCTCCAGTTTGGTGATTTAGTCATTGATAAAACAAGTCGTATTGTAAAACTAAGTGATTCGGAGATTGTATTAACTTCGCACGAGTTTGAGTTACTATGGCTATTAGCGTCAAATGCGGGTGAAGTACTAAGTCGAGAACATGTGCACCAGCATATGATTGGCCGCCAATACGATGGACTTGATAGAACTGTGGATGTACGCGTATCACGAATTCGTAAAAAATTAGGCGACAACAGCGATAAGCCGTATCGTATAAAAACTGTATGGGGACAAGGCTACTTATTTGTTTCTGATGCATGGGATCTTTAGAACTATTTAAGGTTAGTCGGCTTTAATGGGAAAACTGTTTACCAGCTTATATTTATATATCATCGTTTCTTTGTTTGTAGTAAGCGGTGTTATAGAGCAATTGTGGCCTTACGAAGAGTCGCAACAGCAGGTCTTCTTAGATGATGAGTTTGGGCAATCACTCTGGTTGCTCTCACAAACTCCAAATGGTCTTAAAAAATTAAAGCACAACTTTGAAAGTAAAGTTATTGAACGACGTGATTTAATACTCCCTCAAAAACAACAATCGCAGCTCAACCAAAACCACTACTTATACTTATACGATAAGCAACAACGCATTGTTTGGTATGTAGATCTCGGTAATGATTCATTACTTCAAGTAGGACCGGTAGGTGTATTAACGCAGGAATCATCTTCTGTTTGGCCGTATTTATTACTACTTATTATTGTAGGTATACCTGTTGGGCTGTGGAGCTTTTTACTATGGCGCGACTTTGCAAAGCTACGTAAAGCGTGTGAAGCGGTAGAGGGTTTGCAAGACTTTCAACTAAACGACTCTTCTAAGTCTTTCTTTTTACCTATTACTGATACATTAAAGGTAATGCAGCAACGTATTGAGTTTTTACTTAGTGCGCAGCAAGAACTTACCTCATCGGTGTCGCATGAGTTTAGAACACCACTAGCACGTTTAAAGTTTGCAATTGTAATGCTGCAAGAACAAATGCTTGACGTAAAAGGTGAGAAATACCTAACAAACATGCAAACAGACATTAGCGAGCTTGAGTCACTAGTTTCTGAAATGCTTGAATACGCGCGATTAGACTCTCAACAACCTAGTTTACAGCCAATAAACTGTGACTTAGCTGGGCTGGTAAAAACAACTGTTGAAAAGCTAAACTTTGAAGCCCGAACCACGCTCTCTGTAAACCTCCCTGAGCATTTAAATTACTACTGTGATAGCCATTTTATGGCGCGAGTATTTCAAAATTTAATTGGCAATGCGCTCAAATATACCCATAAAAAAGTCAAAATTTCATTGCTACAAGAGACAAAACACATCGTATTGATTGTTGAAGATGATGGGGAGGGGATAGCTCCCGCTGAGCGAGAAAATGTATTTAAACCTTTTACTCGACTAGATAAAAGTAGAGGCAAGGATACCGGTGGTTTTGGTTTAGGACTCGCTATAGTTGCTAAAATTGTATCGTGGCACCAAGGAGAGTGTAAAGCAGAAAACTCAAGCTTAGGTGGTGCTAAATTTATTGTATATTTACCCCTCAAATTAAAGACATAAAAAAAGCGCCTAGAGGCGCTTTTTTTGCGGTTAAAAACCAAAATCAACAAGTAGCAATATAATAGACCGCAAGTACTTAAAAAAGTTCTCAACTATTTTTATTTTTTTCAAGTAATGGCATTAACATTTGCTCAAGGCCATTTAGTTTTACCTCATACATCATCGCAAGTTGACTCCCTAGTTTTGAGTCAGGAAACCCTTGCTGATTAAACCAGACTAAATAAGGCTCTGGCAGTAAAAGCAATGGCCGTCCTGCATATTTTCCAAACGGCATTATGGTATTAATAGCTATTTTTAGTTGTTTTGGATCCATAAAAACTACTTATGTATTTAAAGTATGCGTAAGTGTAAGGGATTTTAGAGATATAAAATAGGCTGTGACGGGCAAGAAACAGCCTATTTTGCGAGGGAGTAGGCCCTCTGATTTAATAATTTTATGTTGATATAAACCTAGTTGAACTTTAATTAGCTGGGATCTAATTAAGTTATTATTAGAACATGGGTTCTTATTTAACCAACACAGTTAGTCTACCTGTTTTTCATTGTTGTGGTGAATTGGCTTGTAAAGGAATGTAAATAGAATTGCTTTTTATTTAAAAACTAATAACAAAGCCTTAACTGATTAAGGCCTTGTTATATTATAGACGTCATAAAAAGTAATTATTCGTTAAATAGTTCTTGTTTAACGTGCTCTGCAAAACCACTACCGGCTTCTAGGTAAAAGTTATAAGTAGAATGAACACCCATTTCTTCTAGTTCTTTTTGTTGATCAGGGTAGTTTGCAATAGCTGTTACTTGACCTTTATAACCAGAGGCTTGTAGTTGCTCTAAGGCAAAAATATTTTGCATGTGTTTTGGCATCGCAAGCATAACCATTTCTACTTGCGAGTGATTTACTCGTTGCCAAAAGTCAGGGTCGGTTGCATCAGCAATTAAGACGTTGCGGCCTCTGTTAACGTGCTTATCTACCACCTCAGGTTTTATATCTATACCTGCAACAACATTTGGGTGAGTCGCGTTGATAGTCTCATAAGCACCAGTACCAATCCGTCCCATGCCAAAAATGACTATTCTAGTATCGTTAAGGTTAACAGGTAGCTCTTCAGCTAAACGAGTTTTGCTTTCGAACTTTAATAACCAGTGCTCTATTTTTACGTACAACTCGTTTGAACGCTTATTTAATGGGGAGGCAATTATAAAGGTAATAGAAACAGCAATTGCCATTACAGCTAGCCACTCAGAGGTGATCATGCCTGTAGTTGCAGCCACTGCACATACAATTAAACCAAACTCACTGTAGTTAGATAAGCTAAAAGCAGTAAGTAATGATGTACGCGCGCGTAGTTTAAATATATTAGTGAACACATAATAAAGCGCTATTTTAACGGGTAATACTAAAATAAGTATAATAGCAACAATCAAGGAGTTAGTGGTTAGCTCTGCGCTCAAACCAATACTTAAGAAGAAGCCAACTAGCAATATGTCCTTTAAATTAAGCAGGGATTTTGATAGCTCGCCTGCCTTTTTGTGAGGGGCAAACATCATTCCTATTATTAATGCACCTAAATCGCCTTTTAGGCCTGCAAATTCAAATGCATGATAACCAGCAACTAGAGCAAAGAAAAAACCAAACAATGGTAATAGTTCACCATGTTTAGATCGGTTCAATACGCCATACATTACAGGTCGTAATAAAGGCAAAGCAATTATTAGTGCAATTGCCCATAAATTTGGGACTTTACCGGTGCTAATAGCTAAAAAGATAACAGCAAAGATATCTTGCATTACCAATATACCAATGGCTATTTTACCGTGTAAGCTTGCCATTTCCCCGCGTTCTTCAAGCACTTTTACTGCAAATACAGTACTCGAAAAACTCAGTGCAAACCCAACTAATAAAGCACTTTGCCAACTTAAATCAACAAATAGTGGAATAGCGAATACGCCAAGTAACAGCATAAAACCACTAAATAACGCACTGCTAAAAATGATATGCAATGTTGCAGGTGCCCAAACTTGAGGTTTAATTAAACTGTTAACTTTAAGTTTCAAGCCAATACTAAAAAGAAGAAGGGTAACGCCAAGGGCTGCAATTGTATCGAGCAACTCTGTACTTTTATATCCTGATAAATTTAAAGCAAAGCCTGCTAATAAAAATCCAATAAGAGGAGGTAGTTTTAATTGATAAACGGCAAAACCACAAACAAACGCGGCAGCAAAATAGATTAGTTCCATAATTCTTAATATCACTTCATTTGGTGTTGCAGTGTAACGAAAAATTTATGCCATTGAAAATATAATAGACCTAAAAATGAACGCGTCTAATCAATTACTTGCCTTGCTGCGTATGAAAAATGCGCATTAAACACTTATTTAATCGTAAATAGTATGTAAATAACATTTTTTCACTGACATTAGCTTTTAAATATGGTTAAGATGCGATAACGAAGAAGTTTAAGCCAGAGCAAATAATAGAGCAGCTCAGCTTAAGGAGAGAGATATGTTTAAAAAGATTTTAGCGTCGGTAGGTATTGGTGCTGCAAAAGTAGACACTATTTTAGAAACTGAACACCTACAACCAGGTCAACTTTTTAACGCACAAATAGTTATCACAGCTGGGGATGTTAGCCAAGATATCGCAGGCTTAGATTTATTATTAATGACTCGTGTTAAAGTTGCGGGTGATGATGGCGATTATTTTACTAATCATGTAATTGAGCAATGGCGAATTACAGATATTGGTACAATTGAGCCAGGCGAAGTTAAAAACATCCCTTTTGAAGCACGTCTTCATTCTGAAACACCTATTACAGAAATTAATGCAGGTTATAATCAATCACATGTATGGCTAGAAACAGGCCTAGATATAGACTTAGCACTTGACCCAACAGATAAAGATCATTTACACATTTACCCTAATGAAGCGGTTAAAACGTGTATGCAAGCGATGGAAAAGTTAGGTTTTAGTTTAATGAAAGCTGACGTAGAAAAAGGCCACTTACGGGCTTCAACTTTTCAGTCATTATCTGGGTGTTACCAAGAACTTGAGTATAAACCTAATAGCCGCAGCTTATTTGGCATTCAGGAGATTGAATTATCGTTTGTACCAGAGGCACATAAAACACATGTGCTTATAGAGCTAGACAGAGCCTTTAAAGGCGATGGTTATGTAGATTTGACCATAGAGCACGATCATGTGAATCTATCGCAGTTGTGTGATCAGCTAGAGCGCTTATTTACTTAGTATAAGCTAACTAAGCTAACGAGTGATTTTAATAAACCCAGCCTAAGCTGGGTTTTTTGCTTATAGGATTTAATATGCAGTTTAAATGTGAGCAGTTTGACGCTTTTGATACACAGACTCTTTTTATTATTATGCGTGGGCGGGTTGATGTGTTTGTTGTAGAACAAAAATGTCCTTACCCTGAACTTGATGATGTAGATATTGCTTTAAATACACAGCATTTATATACATTGGATAATGGGCAACTACAAACTTATGCGCGTTGTTATGACAAAAGTGAGCAATACAGCGCAATAGGTCGCGTGCTAGTAAGTGAAAGAGCGCGTGGCAATGGGTATGCAACTTTACTTATTACTGAAGCTATAGACTGCTGCAAAGCACAATGGCCTGAGCGAGATATTTATATAGGTGCACAAACTTACTTGCTTGATTTTTACCGCTCTTTTGGCTTTGAGGATTATAAAAGTGAATATTTAGAAGACGGTATACCTCATCAAGATATGATTTTAAAACTCACTAAATAAATCCAATTTAAGCAGCTATAAAAAAGCCCACTAATGTGGTAATGCAGATCGTTTAAGCTAATTGAACGATCTTTCAAAGGGCTCATAATAGGCTACAACAGAAGTTGTGGCCTATT
>NZ_JBEOOL010000017.1:0-106824 GCF_040309225.1 Pseudoalteromonas sp. GW168-MNA-CIBAN-0100
GCGGTACACGAGGCTCGAACTCGTGACCTCGACCTTGGCAAGGTCGCGCTCTACCAACTGAGCTAGTACCGCATTTTCACTTCTTCAGTTATTTTACGTTGGTGCGCGACGGGTCGCGTTCAACATTCTAGCAACTGAGCTAGTACCGCATTACTTAATTTACTATCACTCCAATTTCTTTTGGTTAGAAATTGGAGCGGTACACGAGGCTCGAACTCGTGACCTCGACCTTGGCAAGGTCGCGCTCTACCAACTGAGCTAGTACCGCATTTTAATTATGGATATAAAACGACCACAATAAAAACAACTCAAACACACTAACCCCGCGTGGGTTATCGTCTTGAGCGGGGCAGGATTCTACAATAATACAGTCTGTTTGCAAGTGTTTTTTACAAATTAAAGAAATTTTCTCTATAGACTTTTAATTCCATAATCGAATCTTTAATGTCATCCAAAGCAAGGTGTGAGCCTTTTTTGTTCACTTTTGCAAGCACTTCTGGTTTCCAGCGACGTGCTAATTCTTTAATAGTACTCACATCAAGATTTCTGTAATGAAAGAAGTCTTCAAGCTCGCGCATATATTTATTCATAAAGCGGCGGTCTTGACCAATTGAATTACCACACATTGGCGAAGTGCCTGCTGGTACCCACTGCTTTAAAAACGCTAAAGTTTGCTCTACAGCATAGGCTTCATCAAAGGTACTTGCTTTGCAGCGTGCTGTTAAACCCGACTTACCATGTTGAGTAGTACACCACTCGTCCATGCCATTTAGTAATTCATCACTTTGATGAATAGCTATAGTTGGCCCTTCGGCTAATATATTCAGGTCTGCGTCAGTGACAACCGTCGCAATTTCGAGTATTTTATCGGTCTCTGGTTCGAGCCCTGTCATTTCAAGATCGAGCCAAATTAAATTTGATTTATTAATAGTCATAATTACCTAAGCGGTGCTTTCCTTTAGATCCAACGCATTTCGATATATCATATTAGCATCAACCGTCGAGCTAAAGCTTTTTTTAGGAAAAGCGACATTTAACTAAGGTTATAGGCCTCCAGTGGCAAAACAAAAAAAATTAAGTAAAGGCCAATCGCGTCAGATCAAGGCCAATCACCAAAAGCGCATTAATAGCGCAGACTCAAGACCGGCTAAAAAAGGGGCGCAAGAATGGCAAACCGATAACTTAGGTCAGGTCGAGAGCGCAATTGTGATCAGTCGTTTTGGCCAACACGCCGATGTCGAAACTGAAAATGGCGATGTACTTCGCTGTAATATACGCCGTACTGTGTCTAATTTAGTATGTGGTGATGAAGTATTATTTCGCCGTGCCAAAGTAAGTGAGGGTGATTTAGCCGGTGTAATTGAAGCCACGCAAGAGCGTCGCTCGCAACTTACCCGCCCTGACTTTTACGACGGTGTTAAAGTTATTGCAGCCAACATTGACCAAATACTCATGGTATCGGCGGTATTACCCGAATTTACACCCAGTATTATCGACCGTTATTTAATAGCCTGTGAAGATATGGGCATTGAGCCAATTTTAGTGCTCAATAAAACCGATTTAATTGACGAAGCAGGCCTTAACGAAATACAAAAAGTTCTCGATATCTATCGTAAACTTGATTACCAAGTACTCCTTGTTAGTAATATATCAGGCGATGGTATCGATAAATTAAAAGAAGTACTTGTTGATAAAAATAATATTTTTGTTGGCCAAAGTGGTGTGGGTAAATCAACCCTCGTTAATACTGTATTGCCTAACGCTGAAATATTAACTAAAGAAGTATCTGAAAACAGCGGCTTAGGCCAGCACACAACGACTGTTTCACGCCTTCACCATTTGCCAAGTGGCGGTAACCTAATCGACTCGCCAGGTATTCGTGAGTTTGGTTTGTGGCATTTAGATGTTGAGCGTGTAACGTGGTGCTTTAAAGAGTTTAGAGAATTTATAGGCGGGTGCCGCTTTAGAGACTGTAAACATTTAAACGATCCGGGTTGCATCGTTAAAGAGGCAGTAGCCGATGGAAGAATTTCTCAATTGCGCTTTGACAGCTACCACCGAATTTTAGAAACAATGGCCGATGGCCGTGCAGGCGCCCGTGCGCCTCGCGTATAATTTAGGAAAAATACTGTGAGTTTAGACAAATTTAAAATCGCAATGCAGTACGCAATGCCAAAACATTTTATTTCACGCGTAGTCGGAAAATTAGCTGCTGCAAAAGCGGGTGCTTTAACAACGACTTTAATTAAACTATTTATTAAGCAATATAAAGTAGATATGAGCGAAGCCCAATACCCAGATCCGGCTCATTATAAAAGCTTTAATGAATTTTTTACTCGCCCTTTAAAAGACGGCATGCGCCCAATGGTAGAAGATAGCAATATCATCATTCATCCAGTGGATGGCGCAATCAGCCAGCTAGGCGATATTGTTGACGGACAGCTAATACAAGCTAAAGGTCACGATTACAGCTTACAAGCGCTACTAGGCGGCTCACAAGATGACACAACACCATTTTTAGGCGGTAAGTTTGCCACTATTTATTTAGCGCCTAAAGATTACCACCGTATTCATATGCCAATTGATGGCACACTAAGCAAAATGATTTACGTGCCAGGTGATTTATTTTCAGTAAACCCACTTACAGCGCAAAACGTGCCTAACTTGTTTGCACGTAACGAACGGGTAGTAGCAATTTTTGAAACTGAGATTGGTCCGCTTGCTATGGTACTTGTTGGTGCAACAATTGTAGCCAGCATAGAAACTATTTGGGCAGGTACTGTAACGCCACCAGCAGGTAGCGATGTATTTAGTTGGAAATACCCAACCACTGGCGATAACGCTATCACGCTTAAAAAGGGTGAAGAGATGGGTCGCTTTAAATTAGGCTCTACTGTGGTACTAGCATGGGGTGCTGATAAAGCTGAAATACTGGACGATCAACTACCAGAAGTGGTTACTCGCTTAGGTACTGCGTTTGCAAAAATTAACGACTAAAATAAATCGTTAATTAGAAATTAAAAAAACCGCGTTTAATTAACGCGGTTTTTTATTTTTGAAGGCGTAAAGCCTGCTCACGCGAAAAGCGCCGCTCTCTCTAAACCTATTTGTGAATAAATCACTTAAAATCTTATTGCACAAAGAGAAGCAAAAGAGGAATAAATGAGAAGACATAAAACATAGTAATTATTTATTTTTACTTCTCTAAAGCGAAGCGCCCTCTCAACCTCTTTGTGAATAAATCACTTAAAATCTTATTGCACAAAGAGAAGCAAAAGAGGAGTAAATGAGAAGACACCAAAGCATAGAAATTACGAGTTTTGCTCGTCACGCCAGTCAACAAGCTTGGTGCAGAAGTTTGATGTATTGTAGGCGTGAAGCTTGCTCACGCGAAAAGCGCAGCTTTTAATTCTTTAACGCCACATGTAATAATAGGAACAGGCTCCTTTCAAACCTATTTACCACACTCTTTACACTCTAAATCTTTAATCACTTTAAAGTGCTGTTGTTTTAAAGTGAGCGCATCAAACGTTATAAATACACTGCCACTTAAATGACCTAATAATAAGTTGAGCGTAAGTTGCGCCTGCATAGAGCCAATTACACCAAGTAGCGGGCTAATCACTCCTGCGTTACTGCAATTTATAACCGGTGTAGCTTCGCTTTGTGGAAAAACACAGCCATAGCACGGGCTATCACTTTGCCTAAAATTAAAGCCCATTAACTGCCCTTTGGTTGCCAATGCAGCACCCGAAATTAACGGTGTTTTATTGCTAATACAATAACGATTAACGCTATAGCGAGTACTAAAGTTATCAGAGCAATCAAGTACAATGTCAGCACCTTTTAGTATGTTAGCTGCATTATTCTCATCTAACTTTTGGCAATGCGTTACTATTTCTATTTGATTATTCAGGCTCGCTAATACTTTACCCGCTGCAGTGACCTTGTTTTGCCCTAAGTGATTTATTTTATAAAGCACTTGGCGCTGTAAATTTGAAAGCTCAACCTCATCATCGTCAATTAAAATAAGCGTTCCAACACCCGCAGCGGCTAAATATAAAAGTGCTGGGCTACCTAAACCACCAGCCCCCACTACAGCAACCGTTGAGGATTTAAGCGTTAACTGCCCTTCAAGCCCAACTTCTTCAAGCAATAAATGGCGGCTGTAACGCAGGGTTTCTTTATCGCTTAGCTCATTCACGTTTACCGGCCTTGTTAGTATTACCCTTGTTAGTATTAATTTGCACTGCTTATGGCTACTTGCAGAGCGCTTATAGCGTCTACGTAATTATCAGCTTCGGTAATCGCACGCACTACGGCAACACTGCCTACGCCGGTATTCGCTACCTGCTTTGCACGGCTTAAGTCAATACCGCCTATTGCCACTGTTGGATAGCTTTGCATAAGCGGTACAAATTTAATCAGCTTTTCAAGGCCTTGTATTTGCCCTGTCATATCTTTTGTTGTGGTTGGGTAAATAGCACCAAATGCCATATAACTAGGGCGATAATTATGCGCACGTAGCATTTCATAAAAACCATGAGTAGAAAGCCCAAGCCTTAACCCAGCGTCTTTAATTGCCGCTAAATTAGCAATCTCTAAATCCTCTTGCCCTAAATGCACACCATACGCACCATGTTTAATAGCTAGCTGCCAGTAATCGTTTATAAATACCTGTGCGTTGTATTGCTTGCCCAGCTCAACAGCTTGCTTAATAAGCTCATCCAGCTCGTCTTGCGTTTTATTTTTAACGCGTAACTGCGCTGTTTTAATGCCTTGTTGTAAGCACTTTTCTAACCAATCGGTGCTATCAACAACTGCATATAAGCCAAGCGATTTTCCTTCACAAGGTGCAAAATCAGCCGCCATATTAAAATCAAGCGGCACATCAAAATCTAGTTCATCACCCAGCCAACTACCAGGCTCAATAACTTGTGGGTAGTCAGCTAAATTAGTAGGGAACGATGTATGAGCAACCGGCCCAATCCCCTCACCGTAGCGTACCGACTGCTTTAATCCTTGGTTTATATACGCTTTAGCTAAAATAAAGGCATCTTTTAATGGGTAGTCTTTAGCTAAACACGCAGCAATTACCGAAGCCATGCTACACCCGGTGCCGTGGTTATGTGGTGTTTGTATTTTTTGATTGCCTAACCAGTATTCTTCACCACTTTGCGTATTACTATCAATACAATAATCAATGCAGTAGCCACTTGGGTAATCCCAATGTCCGCCTTTAATAACAACGGCTTTAGCGCCCCAACTTAATAACTTATTAGCCGCTTCTTTTATTGCAGCTGGGCCAATTAAATACACACCGGTTAATAACTGTGTTTCGTGGGTGTTTGGGGTTATTACATCCACCAGCGGCAGTAAACATTCTTTTATTGCGCTGACGGTGTCCTCTTCTGTTAGTAAGTCACCGCTTGAGGCAATAGCGACAGGGTCATATACAATAACGGGAGGCACAGGCCACTTAGCTTTATAGTGACTTATATGTTCGCTGATCAACTGAATTTGCTGCACATTGGCTAACATGCCAATTTTTATCACTTTGGCTTTCATGTCTTTTTCAAGCGCTAGTAACTGCGATTCAATAATATCGGTAGACACTGCATTAATAGCCTCTACACCTAAACTATTTTGTGCAGTAAGCGCCGTAATTGCCGTGCAGCCATGTACACCAAAACTTTGCATTGCTTTTATATCAGCTTGAATACCGGCACCGCCGCCAGAATCAGAACCGGCAATTGTCCATACTACGTTATTCATATTCTTTCCTTCACTGCTGATGCCAAAATGGCATACCCATTGTTGGGGTTGATGGGGCTGCAACGTCTTTTTCCGGCATCGCTTTTGCTTTGCATGCAAAGCGCCCCGCTTCAACTGCGGCTTTAAATGCGCGGCTCATAGTAATTGGGCAACCCGCCCCTGCAATGGCTGAATTTAATAATACCGCATCATACCCCATTTCGAGTGCTTGGCAGGCATGCGATGGCAAACCTAAACCGGCATCTACTATTAATGTGGTATCGGGTAAGCGCTCTCGAATAGTTTTTAAATTATAGCTATTTAACAATCCCTTACCGGTGCCTATTGGTGCCCCCCATGGCATAAGTACCTCACACCCAAGTTCATTTAAGCGCTGGCAAAGTACTAAGTCATCGGTGCAATAAGGCAATACTTTAAAGCCATCATTAATTAATATTTTTGTGGCTTCAAGTAGCGCAAAAGGGTCTGGCTGTAAATTGTAATCATCGCCAATCAGCTCTAGCTTAATCCAGTCGGTGGCAAATACCTCTCGGCACATTTTTGCAAGCGTTATAGCTTCTTTAACGCTGTGGCACCCTGCGGTATTAGGGAGTATTTTTAAACCTGTATTTTTTATTAACTGCCAAAAGTCATCACCGGCTGCTGCACTTTGTTGGCGCCTAAGCGACACAGTTACAATTTCAGCCCCAGAGGCGACTATCGATTGAGTCATAATGTCGGGCGACGGATAAAGCGCAGAGCCGATTAATAAGCGGCTATTTATTTGCTCTCCATAAATAGTTAAACAGTCTTTAGTTTGCATGAGCTTTATCCACCTTGAATGGGTGACAGCAACTCAACACTGTCGCCTTCATTAAGTACATAGTTACTGTGCCGACTTTGTGGAATAAATTCGCCATTAACAGCCACAGCAAAAGGCGCGACTGCACCAAAACTTTGAAGTACCTCAACGAGTGCTTTGCTATTAACATTAAGTAGCTCGCCATTAATTGTAATATTCATTCTACTCTCACTCTATTCGTGAAACTGCTTGCGCCACTAATGCCGGCGCCAACATATAACCATGTCGATACAAACCGTTAATGCTAATTACATTACCAACTTGTGATACTTCTGGGCGGTTATCGCTAAATGCGGGGCGTAATCCAGTTTGAATACTAAGTAGTCGTGCTTCGGCAAACCCGCTGTGTACGGTATAAGCCGCTGAAAGTAACTCAAGAGTTGAGCGTACTGTTGCGGCACCATTGTCTTGTGACTCTATTTCAGTCGCACCAATTACATATTCACTGTTAGGTTTAGGCGCTATATAAATTGGATAACGCGGGTGCATTAAACGCACGGGCCTGATTAAACTTACCTCTGGTGCGTATAACCTTGCTACTTCGCCGCGCACACCTCTAAGCGGTTTATCATCTTGAGTATTTTTAGCACCAAGCCCACGGCAATCAATAATGTAATCGAACGGTCGATTATTTATCTTATTGTCGCTAATGGTTACGCGCTGGTTAAATACAAACTTTACTTTGCGTTTGTTGAGCTGTGCAAAGCTGGCTTTATAAAATGCTTGGTTATCAATTTGCCCCTCGCAGGGTAAAAATAAGCCTTGATTAAAGCGCCCTGCAAGTTCAGGTTCAAGCATTGTAATTTGTTGAGCATTTATATGCTCGGCAGTGTGCTCAGCTAGCGGTTTTATACGTTGTGCAAAGCTTTGTAAATCGCCTTTGTCCTGCTGGTGCGCAATGACCAAAGTGCCTTGCTGCTGAAAAAAAACCTCACTTTCAAGTTCAGCAATAATACCCGGCCAGCGCTTCATTGAATCAAGACCCATTAATGCTAAGTCAGCCTCGCACAATACCGACTCAGCAAGCGGGGCAATCATTGCTGCTGCCACTTTACCGGCGCTATTTTGAGTATGTTCGTCGTCGGCTTCAAACACAGTAACATGGTGCAACTTACTTAGCTCAAGGGCAGCTAAGCGCCCTGCTAAACCAAAACCCACCACAGCAATGTTATAAAACATAAAACCTCCAAAAGCAGTTATTAGTAGGTGCGAATTCACTCGCACTTCTTAATATTTAAAGAAGCGAGGTATAAAACCTCACCTACATCTGCATCTAAATTCTTGCTATACCGCTTTGTGGTAAATTTCTGAGCCTGTTTGCTTAAACTCAGCAGATTTAGCTTTCATTTCGGCCTCTACATCAATCATTTTGATTTCAATAGCGTCGCCTGCGTTATTTGGATCAATACCGCGTGTTTCTAAATCTTTAGCGTAATCGCGTACTTCTTGGCTAATTTTCATAGAGCAAAATTTAGGACCACACATAGAGCAAAAGTGAGCCACTTTGCCTGATTCTTGCGGAAGGGTTTCGTCGTGATACTCGCGAGCTCGGTCTGGATCTAAACCAATATTAAATTGGTCATGCCATCTAAACTCAAAACGCGCTTTTGATAGCGCATTATCGCGCTCTTGCGCGCCCGGGTGACCTTTTGCTAAATCGGCGGCATGTGCTGCAATTTTATAGGTAATTAAGCCTTCTTTAACATCTTCTTTATTTGGCAGACCTAAATGCTCTTTAGGTGTTACATAACACAGCATTGCACAGCCGTACCATGCTATTTGAGCCGCCCCAATACCAGAAGTAATATGGTCATATCCTGGTGCAATATCGGTGGTTAACGGGCCTAAAGTATAAAATGGCGCTTCGTCACAATGTTTTAATTGCTCATCCATATTGGCTTTAATCATGTGCATTGGCACATGTCCAGGGCCTTCAATAAACACCTGTACATCGTGTTTCCACGCAATTTTAGTCAGTTCACCTAACGTGCGTAACTCACTAAACTGCGCTTCATCGTTGGCATCAGCAATAGAGCCAGGGCGAAGTCCATCACCGAGTGAAAAACACACATCGTATTGTTTTAAAATTTCGCAAATGTCTTCAAAGTGCGTGTATAAAAAGTTTTCTTTGTGATGCGCTAAACACCACTTAGCCATAATTGAGCCACCGCGCGACACAATACCGGTTACACGTTTAGCCGTCATTGGTACATAACGAAGTAATACACCCGCGTGAATAGTAAAGTAATCAACGCCCTGCTCGGCTTGCTCAATAAGCGTATCGCGGAAAATTTCCCACGTTAAATCCTCAGCCACACCGTTTACTTTTTCAAGCGCTTGATAAATCGGTACTGTGCCAATAGGAACAGGCGAGTTACGTACAACCCATTCACGCGTTTCGTGAATGTAACGCCCCGTTGATAAGTCCATCACGGTGTCTGCGCCCCAGCGGGTAGACCACACCATTTTTTCTACTTCTTCTTCAATCGATGAGCTGACCGATGAGTTACCAATGTTGGCGTTAACTTTTACTAAAAAGTTACGCCCTACAATCATAGGTTCTGTTTCTGGATGGTTTATATTATTTGGTAAAATAGCGCGACCACGGGCTATTTCATCGCGTACAAATTCTGGGGTAATAAATTCAGGAATACTCGCGCCAAACGACTCGCCTTTATGCTGCGCTGCTAATAATTCTTTACGAATTTCTGCACGTCCCATATTTTCGCGAACGGCTACGTATTCCATTTCAGGAGTAATAATCCCTTGGCGTGCGTAGTGCATTTGCGTTACGTTTTTGCCTGTTTTACCACGGCGAATTTTTGGAAGGTGATCAAAGCGAATATGATCCAGCCCTTCATCTGCCATACGTTGCTGCGAAAATTGCGACGTAACAGATTCAAGAACTTCGGTGTCGCCACGGCTTTCAATCCATTGTTCACGAAATTTTGGTAAGCCTTTGCGTACATCAAGTTCAAAATTAGGATCGGTATACGGGCCCGACGTATCGTAAACACGTAGCGGATCGTTTGACTCATAAACAGGGTTTTCATCTGTACCGCCAATAAACGTATCACTTAACGTAATTTCACGCATACCAACACGCACACCAGGTTGAGTACCTTCAACGTATACTTTATGAGAATTTGGGAACGGTTGACCCGTTAAGTTATAAATATATTCAGACGCGGCAGCACGAGTTTCTCGGCGTGACGCTTTATTTGTAGTATTTGACATGACTTGCCTCATTGCTTAAGGGTTGTCTTGTCAGATATTCCGAGGAATAGAGAAAGATCGTAAAGTAGCGTACATGCTACTTTGCAGCCTAAAATAAACAAAATCACTTTATTGTGCGCATAAAAAAAGACGCACAAGCGTCCTATTTTAGGCAGCTTGTTCCCTACGCAGGTATTAACCTGATCAGGTTCACGGATCCCGCTTTCGCGATCTCAGCCAAAAACTAATTACTTAGCTTTGGCACTCCGACAAGTATTGATATATAAATTCTGTTCGTTAATTTGAAGGTGTTATCCATCAAATCTGCGCTGAGTGTACGTCAGTTAAAAACTGCCCGCAAGGGGCTGTTTTTCAAAAACTTAAAATTATTTAGGGATAAACACAAATGTTTGCTCGCCTTGCATGACTAATTGCTGGTCTTGCATTTTAAGCTCGGCACCTTGCTTTAAGGCTTGTAATAACTGCTGCTCAAACTCATCAAGGTCTTCGCCGCACGACTTGCGCGTCATTCCTAATTTACTTACGATAAGGTTACTTTCTTCAAGCGAGCCTTCACCAAAAAATTTGTTACAGCCAGCAAAACCGTTTACTTGCAGTGCTTCAATAAAGCTCATTGATGCATTAAACGAAGGTGGAATTGCTAAACCATCAACACGTGATAATTGCCATTGGGTGTATTTAAGCTGCTCACTGGTAACCGTCCCTGTTGATGCGCAACCAACACATAAACCGACTATAAGCATCGGTATTGCTGCTAATTTCATGCTACTACTAACTAATTGTCTAATTAATGTAATTGTAACAATATTTATGCCCTTTATCCGTTAAAAATGCATGTTTTAAATGTAAATTTTTGTTCTATGATAGTTCAAAAGTTATGCGATTAAGTACTAAGTTGTAGTTTTAAATACGTTATCTATTTGCTCTGGTAAAAACGGTCTACCTTTTTCATTAACAGACGTTCCTATAACCAGTGCATTGAGCATTACTTTTTCATCCCTTTTACGTATAACCGTTTGCTTAAACGCAAATTTTAAACGACTAATACGCTGCGGCTCCACAGCCACATAAAATTCATCACCTGGTAATAGTGAATGTTTATAGTCCATTTCGCTGCGCATCACGACTAGGTTAATTTTATCTTTCGCTAATTGAGCAAAATCAATACCGTGTGCGTACAAAAATTCATGGCGAGCATGCTCTAAATAATTAAAATAAACACTGTTATTTACGATACCTTGTAAGTCACATTCGTAATCACGTACTTTGAAGTCAACTTTAAAGGTCATATTAGTAATCCTGATTATTTAACGTATAATTGCCGCGTTTATAGCACATGTGTTTAAATAATTGCTACCATACGAGTCCCTAAAATGGAGTTAAGTAACCCAATGAACTTACGTTTGTCTTTAATTACTGCCGCACTTTTACCGCTGCTTGGTGCACCAATTGCAGCTAACGCTGATGATAGCGACCTAGAAAGAATTGTTGTAACCGGCGATTTTCAGCGCGAAAGCATTCAAACTTTAAGCGCGAGTGCGAGCTTATTCAGCGAAGATGAAATTAATCAACGTGGTGCAAGTTACTTAGACGAAATGTTAGGCAGTGCCGCCAATGTAAATTTTGCATCTGGTGCGTCGCGTGGTCGTTACATCCAAATTCGTGGCGTGGGACTTCGCTCACAATTTGTAGACCCTATTAACCCATCTGTAGGCTTAGTTATTGATGGTATTAACTATTCTGGTCTTGGTGGCAGCTCATTATTATTTGATATAGACCAAGTAGAAATTTATCGTGGCCCACAAGGTACACGCTTTGGCGCAGATGGTATGGCCGGTATGATCCAAATGGGTTCAGCTAAAGCCACGAGCGATCCAAGTTTAAAATTACAAGTAGGTGCTGGCACATACAACACCCGCGAAGCAGGCATTGCAGCAAGCACAGGCTTAACAGATGACACTAGCGCACGCGTTAGCTACTTTCGCAGAAAGTCAGACGGTTACGTAGATAACTTGTACTTAAATGACGAAACACAAAATCAAGACGAACAAGTAGCCCGCTTTAAAATAAACAGCCAGCTTACAAAGCATTTAAATACTGAGCTAAACCTGCATTATATCGATATTAATAACGGATACGATGCGTTTACGCTTGATAACAGCCGCAATAGTGTTGCTGATGAACCAGGCCAAGATAATCAAGAAAGCTACGCAATAGGTGTTAAGAATACTTACACGGGTTTTGACGCTTTTGATGTAAATCTAAACCTGTCGGCTATTGATACCGAATTACTTTACAGCTTTGACGAAGACTGGGTATGTAACGACTCAAGTGAGCCAAAGTTATGTGCTGCTGGCTTACATCCAGATGGATACAGCTCAACCGATCTTTACAGCCGCGATCGCGACGATCAGTCTGTAGATTTACAGTTTAATTCTAAAACGGGTAACTGGGTTGCGGGTATTTATTACCAAAACCGTGACGTTGATTTAGAGCGCCAATACACATGGTTAGCAAGCCCGTTTTCTTCAACTTACGAAACGAGTAACGTTGCAGTATATGGTCAAGTAGCGACTCCAATTGGCCCTAAAACAACATTAATTACAGGTTTACGTGTGGAGCAATACCAAGGCGACTACACCGATAGCAATGGCTTTATACAAGACACCGACGACGTAATGGTTGGCGGTAAAATAGCACTTGAATATCAAGTGATTGATCGCACTATGATCTACACCAGCATTACGCGTGGCTACAAAGCTGGCGGTATTAACTCAGAAGCGCTTGCTAAAGCCAAAGATGAAGGCTTAAACCTAAGCGCTGATTTTTTCCAGCAACACACCAGTTTCGACCCTGAATATTTATGGAGTGGCGAATTTGGTGTTAAAGGCTCATCGCTTGATGACAAATTTACGCTTCGCTTAGCTGCATTTTACATGCACCGCGACGATATTCAGTTAAAAGCATGGCAAGTAGAAGGTCAGCAATTTACCGGTTATGTTGATAACGCAAGTTCTGGTAGCAACTACGGATTAGAAGTTGAAGGTAGTTACCAACTAACTGATAATCTATTTTTAACGGGTAGTGCTGGTTACTTAAACACTGAAATAGATGACTTTGTAACGCAGTCTGGCTTAAACCAAGACGGTCGTGAGCAAGCACAGTCACCTAAATACCAGTATGCGTTTACTGCTCGCTATAACTTTACAAGTGAGCTTTACGGTATGATTGGTGTTGAAGGTAAGGACGACTACTACTTCTCAGATAGTCATAACTCACAGGCACCAAGCAGCAACTTAGTTAACTTAAGCTTTGGCTACGAAGCAGACATGTGGGCAGTTCGCGCATGGGCTCGTAACGTGTTTGACGAAACAGTCCCTACACGTGGTTTTGAGTTTGGTAATGACCCACAAGATGGTTACGCAACGCATACCTATACACAATTAGGTGAGCCTCGTGTAGCAGGTGTTACGTTTACGCTTAATCTTTAAGGCACAGCCGTTGGCTTTCAAATGAAAGCTTTCTGCAAGCAAATAAAAACACCGCGTTTAATTTAAACGCGGTGTTTTTATTTGTAGGTGAGGTTTTATACCTCGCTTTTTATAAAGTTAAATTACATGAGCGCGAAATAAATTCGCACCTACAGATTTAGCGTATATTGTTGGGTTTGATGTTTATTGTAGGTGAGGTTTTATACCTCGCTTATTTATAAAGTTAAATTACACGAGCGCGAAATAAATTCGCACCTACAGGTTTAGCGTATGTTGTTGGGTTTGATGTTTATTGTAGGTGAGGTTTTATACCTCGCTTTTTTATAAAGTTAAATTACACGAGCGCGAAATAAATTCGCACCTACAGGTTTGGCGTATGTTGTTGGGGTTGATGTTTATTGTAGGTGAGGTTTTATACCTCGCTTTTTATAAAGTTAAATTACATGAGCGCGAAATAAATTCGCACCTACAGGCTAAGCATCACGCTCTTTGAACATCAAAAGCTATTACGTCTTTAATTTTCTCTTTATTTGTTGCGAGCATTACCAACCTATCAATCCCCAAAGCCACCCCTGCGCACTGTGGTAATCCATGCTCCAATGCTGCAATCAAGCGCGTATCCATTGGCACTTGCTTTAAACCGTTGTTAGCGCGGTATGTGTTATCTTCATTAAAACGTTTAGCTTGCTCACTGGCATTTGTTAGTTCGTTAAAGCCGTTAGCCAATTCCATATTTTTGTAATAAAGCTCAAAGCGCCCAGCTACGCGTGCATCATGTTCACAAATTTGTGCAAGTGCCGCTTGAGAAGCTGGAAAATGATAAACAAAACATGGCTTATCTTGTCCTATTGTTGGCTCTACTTTCATACAAAATAATAATTGCAGTAAGGTATCTTTATGCGTTTCATTTTGGGCTATATCAGCAAACCCCTGCTCACAAGCAAGCTGCTTTAATTGCTCTATATTTGCGGTTAACGGGTCAAGCCCGAGTGCTTTTTCAAACGCTTGCTGATAGGTAAGTCTAGTTGCAGGCGCGACACCTAAAACAAGCTGCATTAGCTCATCCATTTCATCCATTAAAGCAAATTCATCAAAGCCTGGGCGATACCATTCCAGCATTGTAAATTCAGGATTGTGATGGCTACCGGCTTCTTCATTTCTAAATGCTTTACAAAGCTGAAAAATAGCGCCTGAGCCTGCTGCTAACAAGCGTTTCATGGCAAACTCTGGAGATGTTTGTAAAAACAGAGGAAGCCCACCAGCATGCCCTGGACCTACAAATTTGGTATTAAAACTAGCTAAGTGCACATCGGTTACACTGGCAGCACTTAAGCTTGGCGTTTCTACTTCTAAAACATCACGTACATAAAAAAATTCACGGATGCTACGTAATATCGATGCGCGTTGTTTTAGTGTTTCAATGCTTGCGCTTGGGGCCCAAAGATCTGCTGACATATTTTCTCCAAAAAAAATCCCAGCGTAAGCTGGGATTTTATAAACAATGTTAAAGCTTACTTAACACGGCTTACGTATTCACCGTTACGAGTGTCTACTTTAATTACTTCGCCAATTTGTACGAATAATGGAACTCGTACCACAGCGCCTGTGCTAAGCGTTGCTGGTTTACCACCAGTACCCGCTGTATCGCCTTTAAGGCCAGGATCTGTTTCAGTGATCTCAAGCTCAACAAAGTTAGGTGGTGTAACAGCAATAGGGCTGCCGTTCCATAATGTAATTGTGCATAAATCATTTTCAACTAACCATTTTACTGAATCGCCTAATGCTTTTTCGTCAGCAGCAATTTGCTCAAATGTTTCGTTGTTCATGAAATGCCAAAATTCGCCGTCTGTGTATAGATACGCTAAATCAGTATCCATTACATCAGCACCTTCAACTGATTCACCCGATTTAAAGGTTTTTTCAAGCACCTTACCAGAGATAAGTTTACGGATACGAACACGGTTAAACGCCTGGCCTTTACCAGGTTTTACCATTTCATTTTCTAAGATACTGCAAGGCTCGCCGTCCATCATAATTTTTAGGCCGCCCTTGAACTCGTTGGTGCTATAATTCGCCATCGTTTCCTCTATTTATATTTTTTCGAGTAATCTACATGCCAATGATACAAAGAAATGAAGCAAATTTGCATAAAAACTGGCAAAAAGAATTAGCAAATGTAGTTACCTGCCCAAAAACCTTGCTTGAAATGGTCGGTTTATCGAGCCAAGTCCATGAAAACGACCTAAAAGCCCGTAGTTTATTTCCGGTACGCGTGCCTATCCCTTTTATAAAAAAAATACGCAAAGGCGATCCAAACGATCCTCTTTTGCTACAAGTTATGCCACGCCATCAAGAATTTTTGACTAAATCGGGTTTTAATAAAGATCCCCTACTTGAGCAAGATAACGACCAACCAGGCCTTTTACATAAGTATAAATCACGTGTTTTGGTGATGTTTAAAACCGGCTGTGCTGTCAATTGTCGTTACTGCTTTAGAAGGCATTTTCCGTATCAAGAAAATCAGCTCAATAAAAAAAGCCTGCTAGAAACACTGAGCTATATAAAATCAGATTGCAATATAAACGAAGTGATTTTAAGTGGTGGCGATCCACTTATGGCCAAAGACGACGCAATAAGCTGGTTTTTAGATGAGCTTGAGCAATTACCACAAATTAAACGAATGCGAATTCATAGCCGTTTGCCAGTAGTTATACCTGCGCGAGTTACCGATGAGTTATGTGAGAGATTAGCAAAGTCGCCATTAAAAATTATTTTTATTAATCACATAAACCACGCCAACGAAATAGATGCTGATTTTAAAGCTGCCATGCAAAAGCTTAAACAAGCAAACGTAACGCTTCTAAACCAAGCTGTAATTTTAAAAGATGTGAACGATACGGTTGATGCGCAAATAAATTTAAGCGAAGCGTTATTTGACGCAGACGTATTGCCGTATTATTTGTATTTGCTAGATAAAGTTGAAGGGGCGAGCCACTTTGATATTAATGAAGCGCAAGCAATTGAAATAATGGCAGAGCTATTAAAAGCTCTGCCTGGATTTTTAGTGCCTAAATTAGTAAGAGAAATCGGTGGTCAAAAAAGCAAAACACCTATCGATCTTAAGCTAATTTAAAACAGCATTTAAACGTATATATTTACGTTGTTACCCAATGATGCTGTTACCGATTTAGCCGGTGTTTGCGCACTTGACGATTGTGCAGCACCTTCAATAAGTGCAAGAGCCGCCGCGCCATCTGCTAACTGCTGCTTTTTAGATAAAGCAGCGCTGTAAAGCTCACTGCCTTGGCCTGAGCCAGAAACAGCGGGTAAACTTGTGCCTGATATATTCATATAACAAACCTGACTTTTAAATGTAATCCAAGTATTATGTCGGCAATGCAGTGCAAAGCTTTAGGAAAACCATGGATTCTATTATTGAACAACTCAATGCCAACTTAAAAATTGTTTATCGTCAGGCACTTGATGCTGACAAAAAACTCGACGAGCTTCAACAGCAAGGTCACGGTAAGTTTAAAGCCTTATTTACTGCCGATTCAGGCTTTAGCTTTGAAGCTAAACGTTTTAAGCCTTACGTACTCGACGTAGCCGCTGATGTTGAAAGCTTATCTAACGATGGTTTTGAAGAAGAAAAACTGAAAACAACCGTTATTAAGTTACAACAAATACTCACGTTGTTAGCTACCTTTAAGTAATACCAATCAGCTTAAAAATAAAAATGCCGCTATTTAGCGGCATTTTTATTTTCAGTTAATCTAAACTTGGTAATATTTGTTCACCAAACCACTCTGTTAGTAAGCGTTTTTCGTAATAAAATGATTCGTCGCGGCCCATTTTAATTTTATCCATAAAGCCCATATCTTTAAGCTCCACATCAGTATCTTTACTTAGCACTGTACCGTCGTTATCGGTTAACGAATAATTTAACTTAATGCGTGGAAAGTAAATTGGTTTTACTACACGAATTTCGTCCATACCGCCATAACGCACATCACCTGCTAAATCTAAATCTGTAAACTCTACGTTTAATTTATAATCTTTTGGCAATTGCTCGGCTAGTTTAGCCATATGCTTTTCGAAACTTGCTGCCACACTTTTGTGATATGAGCTCTTTGTTTGGTTTGACGCTCGCACATCACGATAATCATTAAAGTCATGCCATTTAACAACAGACTCACCAGCATGGGCAAGCGCAGGTAATGCGATACACATTGTTGTTGCTATTTTTTTAACTAAATTCATATCTTTCTCCAAAGAGGTAGACCAATCACAAAAGTGTAGATTGGAGTAAACCTAGCATTAGCTATTACTAGACTCATTTTAGCACTTGTTTATTAACTATAACTTAATCTTACGTATAAAGTGTTACTTGTACTGAGTAAAATGTAATCAAAAGTGATTAATTTACCGTTATTAAAAAAAGATGTTATTTAAACTATAGAAATTACAGATAAAGCATGTAAATCACCTCTATTTATGGTGAAATTAACTCAATTGATAAAAGGTACCCACGGAGCTTTCATGACTATTTTAGTAACCGGTGGCGCTGGCTATATTGGCTCGCACACTGTTTTAGAACTTTTACAGCAAGGTAACGATGTTGTTGTTATTGATAATTTAAGTAACTCATCACAAGAATCACTTGCGCGCGTAAAGAATATTACAGGCAAAGAGGCCACTTTTTACCAAGGCGATATTCTCGATAAACCCTTTTTAGATTCAGTATTTGCAAAACACACGGTTGATAGTGTTATACATTTTGCGGGATTAAAATCAGTAGGCGAGTCGGTTGCAAAGCCCATTGAGTACTATCAAAACAATGTACAAGGTACGCTTACGCTTGTTGATGCAATGCGCGATGCTGGTGTATTTAAATTAGTATTTAGCTCGTCAGCCACAGTATACGGCGACCCTGCAAGCTTACCAATTAAAGAAGACTTTCCTGTAGGCGGTACTACTAACCCGTACGGCACATCTAAGCTGATGGTTGAGATGATGCTACAAGATATCGCCAAATCAGATGAGCGCTTTGCGTTTGCTATTTTGCGTTACTTTAACCCAGTGGGTGCACATGAGTCGGGCTTAATTGGTGAAGATCCTAATGGTATTCCAAACAACCTTTTACCGTTTATCGCACAAGTAGCGGTAGGTAAATTAAAGCAACTCGCTGTATTTGGTGATGACTACGACACAGTTGATGGCACAGGTGTACGCGACTATATACACGTTGTAGATTTAGCTATTGGTCATTTAAAAGCGCTTGATAAAATTGCCAGCAGTACGGGTGCATTAGTTTATAACCTAGGTACTGGTAATGGTTACTCTGTACTACAAATGGTTAATGCATTTATTAAAGCAAGCGATCAAGCTGTACCTTATCAGGTTTCACCTCGCCGCCCGGGTGATATTGCAGCGTGTTATGCAGCGCCAGAAAAAGCACTTAATGAACTTGGCTGGGAAGCAGTGCGCGGTATTGATGAAATGATGCAAGATACCTGGCGCTGGCAGTCAAATAACCCTAACGGTTATAAGGGTTAAGTAAAACAAGCTTTGCGCTTACAATAAGTGCGCGGCATCAAGCCGCGCATACCGAGTATTTTAAACACCGAATTCAATTTTATGGCTGCGTCGTAGGCGTAGAGCTTACTCACGCGAAAAGCGCAGCTTTTAATTACTTATATCTAATATCCAATATTTAATATTTAATATTTAATAACGAGTATCTTCGTTATGTCTGCGCCCACTGTCTTAGCAAGTTATGATAAACCCCTGTTAATTGAATAATCTCTGGGCTATCTTCTACTTTGCTGCGCAAACTTTGAATCGACATATCTAAATCAAAGAGTAAACCACGTTTTTCGTCGCTGTTTACCATGCTCTGTAACCAAAAGAATGAGGCTAATCTGCGCCCACTTGTTACTGGCATTACACGATGTAAACTCGTTGAAGGGTACAACACCATACTGCCTGCTGGCAGCTTTACGCTGTGTGAGCCATAAGTGTCTTCAATAACAAGTTCACCGCCCTCATAGTCTTCGGGGTCATTAATAAATAACGTCATTGATACATCTGTACGAATTTTTACTGGCGTACCCGGCACTTGTCTAATCGCATTATCTACATGCACTCCAAACGATTGCCCACCTTGATAACAGTTAAAAAGCGGAGGAAAAATTTTTGCGGGGAGCGCTGCCGACATAAACAAATTACTACGCGCAAGTGCTGCCATAATAATGTCGCCAAGCTCTTGGCATTCAGGGCTATTTTCAGGTAGCTGTAAGTTATTTTTTGCTTTGGTTGATTGATGCCCTGCGGTAATACTGCCATCGGCCCACTGCGCTTTAAGCAAAACCTCATGACAATACGCCACTTCTTCTTTCGTTAGTAGCTCTGGAATTTTAACTAGCATGTGCGCCCTCTCACATTTTCATCAAATAATTAAGGGCAGAGTTAACTCTGCCCTTTTATGCCGTACTTATTTTACTCTTAGAAAGAGTAGCTCGCTGTTAAGCTAAACTTACGACCATCACCTGGTACAAAGTGTCCACCACCTAACTGATCAACGTAATCTTTATCACCTAAGTTTTCACCATTAAACTGCAGGCTCAAATCTTTTGATATGTCATACGCAACCATCAGGTCAAAAATAGTATAACCTGGCGCACGAGAGCGTGTTGACGTAGTCCCGTTATAACGCTCACCTACATATTGCGCACCTAAACCAAACGATAATTTATCCGACATATCGTACGTAGTCCAAACACTTGCGCTATTTTTAGGCGTACGAGCAAGCTCGTTACCAATTTGAGTTGCGTCGTCGCCTAATGCTTCAGTTACTTCGCTATCTTGGTAAGTGTATGAAGCAATCACAGTCCACTCTTTAGTAATTAGGCCCGTTGCTGAAAGCTCTAAACCTTGAACGCGCTGCTCACCACCGAGTATTTCGTCACTTGAGCTATCTACAAATGGGTCATCAGTACGGGCATTGGTTTTTTCAGTACGGAAAAGTGCAGCATTAGTTTGCAGGCGGCCATCCATTAGGCTCCATTTAGTTCCTAATTCATAACTGCGGCTTTCTTCTGCGTCTAAATCAGCTGCATTTGAACGCGTAGATACCGTTAGACTTTCCGCTGATGGATTGAATGAATTACCTGCGCCAAAATATACACTGCCATTTTCTGTAGGTTTATAAACTACAGCTGCATTCCAGCTAAATAAATCGTCACTTGTAGAAATTAAAGCGCTTGGATCATTGTAATCGTTGTGATAATCCGTAGTGAAGCTATCAAAGCGAATTCCGCCTGTAACTTCCCATTGCTTGTTAAGCGTCACTGTATCAAATGCATAAATAGCTTGGTTTTTAGCTTTAGCTTCAATGCTTGTACCGTCACGGCCGTACACACCCGTAAATGCAATTGTTGCATCAGGATTGTATAAGTCGTTGCGTATTCCATCTTCGATTAGGTTATCAGGCGTAGTTGCAACAAAGTTATGGCGTGTAAACGTTTCATTTGCAAGTTCAACACCCACTACTACGTCGTGAGTAAAGCCAGCAAATTCATAGTTACCAATTAAATCAACTTGAAGTGCAGCAAGTGAATTTTCTGTATCACGTGTTTTTTCATCTGCAAAGGTAATGTCAGTATCTGTTGTAACCGAGAAATAACGCGGTGCAGTTGTTACTGATTCACGTTTTACTTTACCTAAACGACCTTGCACACGTAACGTAGTATTTTGAGAAAAATCATACTCATAACGAGCTGTTGTTGAGTAAGCTTCAATATCTTCGTAATCACGGTAAATATTACCGTAAAAGTTATCAAAGTCGACAGGAGAAGGTGAGCGCGCGCTATCTGCAAGTTCAGCTACAGGCGTATCGCTGTAAACCCAAGGAATACCGTAATCTGGTAAATTATCTTGGCGTTGATACTCTAGGTTTAAATCAAAACGGCTGTTTGTACCAAGTCCTGTTGCAAATGCAAGCGCAACAGCATTTGTTTCGTTTTCAACATGGTCACGACCTGCAACATCACCTTTATCAGTAAGAAGGTTTATACGTAGTGCGCTTGTGTCGTTTACTTGAATGTTAGTATCAAAACGACCACGGTAATCGCTTTCTGTGCCTAAACGTAGCGAAACGTCGTTAAAATTGTCCAACTTCGCCTTTTTACTTTCTAAATTAACACTACCACCTGTTGCGCCACGACCAGAAACTGCTGAGCCTGGGCCTTTTGCAACTTCAACGGCTTCAATGTTGTAAATATCGCGTGTGTAACCTGCAACATCACGAATACCATCTACAAAAATATCATTTGTAGCACTAAAACCACGAATCGACATGCTATCGCCAGTAGGTGAGCCACCCTCACCTGCTGCTAAAGAAATACCTGAAACGTTACGCAAAGCATCACGTAGGCTATCTACGTTTCTGTCTTTCATTACCGCTTGGTTGATTACTGTTACCGTTTTAGCTGTATCGAGTAGCGGTTGAGTGTATTTATGCGACGTTGATTTTTCTACAACATAACTAGACTCAGTTTTAGTTTCTGCTTTGGTTACCGATAGTTCTTGAACATCCTGTGCACTTGCCCAAGTTGAAAGCGTAGCTGTAACAACCGCTGCAATTGGCTTTATGTAGGCATTCCCTTTATTCGATGGCTTACTCATGGTTACTCCGTAGTTTTTATTAAGCACTTAACTATTGTTAATTTAAGGTACATATTTAATTTCGGCGAAATCCTACCACTCAAACAACGCAATGTAAACGATAACTGTTATCAATTGCATTGTTATGTGAATTCCTATATTGTATACACACTCAAAAATTAACAGTAATTACGTCCCTGTAATTGCTTGTCGTAACTTTCAGGATTGTTGTTAAGTAATGCGAAGCTTAATTAAACCAATTAGCGTAGTTATCGCGCTTTGTAGCACCATGGCAGTAAAGGCCGACACTGTTAGTGAGCTAGAACAACTCGTTAATAAATGGCTACAAATAGAAAATCAAAACACAGAATTAAATACTCATTGGCTTGAACAAAAAAGCAGCATGGAGCAAACCTTAACGCTTCTAAATGCTGAGCAGCAGCAACTTAGCGAGCTTAATCAGCGTAGAAAAAAAAGCACCAGTGAGCTTGCCCAAAAACGCGAACAGCTTGTTACTAAGCAATCAGAACTTGAAAATGATCAACAGCAATTAAATGATCAACTAGCACGTATTTCTCAGCAATTACTTTCATTACAAGTGCAATTACCCCCGCCACTTTTAAGTAGTTGGAAAAACACCGGTGATTTAAGCGATTCAAAACTCAGTACAACTGACAAATTACAAACAGCGCTAAAAATGCTGACTCTACTTAATGATTTTCAACAACGTATTTCAATTCACGAAATGGCTATTAAGCATCCTGACGGGCAAGAAGTGTGGGTAAAGCAGCTTTATTTAGGTGCAGCACAAGCATGGTTTGTAAGCGAAGATTTAAGTTACGTAGGTATTGGTTTTCCAAGTGACTTAGGTTGGCAGTGGGAATTTGACCCAAGCATTAATGCAGAACAAGTTGCACTGGGTATTGCGGTACAGCAAAAAAAGCGCGCTGCTGATTGGGTAACACTCCCAATATTAAGTTATGTAAATAAAAACCAGCAAGGGGCTAAATAATGGCTACTAACAGCATAATTAAAGTATTTAGCGCCACAGTGTTACTTTTAAGTGCAAACATTTCTTTTGCAGCTAGCAGTGATGATGCTAAACAAAGTATTTTAAGTGATATAAAAACAGCGCAACGTACTCTAAATAAAACTCAAAATAGTATTTCAAAAGAGCAAGCTACCCTTGCAAAGCAAATTTTTACCAAGCAGCAATCGCTCAGTAAATTACGCGAACAAGCCGCCGTTAATCGCCGCCTAGCTGACGAAAACACATTAAGCCTCGATCAGTTACAAACCCGATTAGGTACTTGGCAACAGCAACAGCAATATCAATTAAACTTACTTAGCCGTTTTGTGCGCCAAAATACCAGCAATAGTGCAGGCAATGGTTCAGGCAATAACAACGCGGCTAATAATCAAAACGAGTTATTAAGTCACGTTATATCGCAAATTAATAATCAAGAGCAGGCACTTTATCCACAGTTTAAAAAGCAATCGGTTGTGCTAAGTAATGGTGAGTTAAGCCAAGCTAATACCCTTCAAATCGGGCCTGTTGCATGGTTTAGTACGCAAACACCTAAGCTTATGGGGTTATTAAATTTGGATGATGAATCTAATGCATTAAAAGTAGCGTTAGTGCAATCTACAAGTGATGACAACCCACTTGATAATACTTTAAAGCAAAACGGTGTTGGCTCAATATTACTTACTTTTGATCCTAGTTTAACGCACTTAGTAACTAGCCAAGCCCAACAAGAAAGTCCGCTTGAACACCTAGAAAAAGGTGGTTTATGGGCTATCCCTATTATTTTATTTGCCTGCTTTGCACTAACCATTGCGCTATTAAAAGCCGCACAGCTACTACGTTTAAGTAAAATTAAAATGCACTCTCAAATGCAATTACAGCAATTTTTTAAAGCTGAAAATAGCAGTGAATTTGCAGGTATGCAGCAGCAGTTATTTAACTTAACGCTGCAAAGCGAAAAAGGCCAAGTACGAGACGACCAATTATTTAATCAGTTAATTCATGATAAGCATAAACTCGATAACTTTATTGGCGCTATTGCCGTTACGGCTGCAGTAGCCCCACTACTTGGGTTATTAGGCACTGTTAGCGGCATGATCGAAACATTTAAAATGATGACCTTGTTTGGCTCAGGCGACCCAGAAGTTGTATCGGGCGGTATCGCACAAGCACTTATAACAACCGAATTGGGTTTAGTCGTTGCCATCCCTGCATTGGTATTAAATGCATTGCTATCACGTAAAGCAAAAGCGTACTACAGCCAGCTCGAAGGCTTTGCATTACAGCTAAGTCAACTAGAAAAAGGAGAAACCAATGTTTGAAAAAATCGTTAGTAACCCTATTTGCTGGTGTATTCTTTTACTCGCTTTATTTGTATACCAGCTGATTTTTCATGACTTACTGCACCTTAAACAATACCAAGCGCAGCGCAAAGGTTATTGGCAAGAGGTTAGCTCTATTTTAATTGCCGCTCTTCCGCTACTTGGTTTATTAGGCACTATTGTTGGTTTACTTGATACATTTAAAGTAATGGCGCTGGGCCATAACGAGTTAATGAGTGACGCCATTGGTGATGCATTACTAACAACTCAATTGGGCCTTGTGTGCGCTATTCCTGCGTGGTTAATGCAAGCTTACTTAGCGTATTCGCAGCGTAATCCTAAATTACATACGTTAAGTAAGCAGTTAGGGTAACACTATGCAATCACGTTTAAAGCACAAGCTAGAGCAAGAAGCGGGGCAACATATCGATATGTCGCCGCTACTTGATGTAGTATTTATATTGCTAATATTTTTTATTGTTACAACCGTATTTGTACGCGAAAGCGGAGTTGAGGTTGATAAACCACAAGCCGTATCGGCCAGTCGTCTTGAGCAGCAAGTTATATTTTTAGCAATAACCGACTCTCAACAAGTATTTTTTGATGGCAGTCAAATTGGTGTTGCTGGTGTACGTAGTAGTGTCGAGCAAATGTTAAAACAGCAACAACGCCCTGTGGTTATTCAAGCTGATAAAACAGTACCTACTGAGTTACTTGTTCAAGTAATTGACGAAGCAAAGCTGGCAGGCGCAGCGCACGTTAACTTAGCTACGAAACAATAATATGCACACGATTAACTCGCTTCAAAAAACAAAAAACAATCGCCATCCGCTGTTTGCATTTGGCCTTAGCCTCATTGTGCTTAGTGCTGCATTACTACTTTTATGGCTTGGACAACTTGCCGAACACCATATACAAGACAAAGTGGTTGTACGTGAGATTGCCATGGTGGCACTGCCACCGCCCCCTCCTCCATCGATATCGCAACAGCAAACAAGTGAGCCAATGCAAAGCTTAGCGGTAGAAGGTGCAGGCGCTTCTATTCAAGCCGTAAAAATTAAGATCAACAGCAATTTAAGTATTGTAAAACCCGATACACCTAGCGTAAAAGTAAGCGCGCCACAATGGCAATCAATGAGTGTAAATTGGGATGCATTTAGCTTAAATCAACTCGATGGTCTCCCCACTTTGCTTACTCCCGTCAAGGCCGTTTTACCAAAAAGCTTAACCCGCCGAGGTGTTGATGTATTTACTGTAAAACTCGATGTATTTATTGATGAAAGTGGCAAGGTAAGTTTAATTGAGGTAGTACAAAACCCATACCCTGAACTTAAACCAGCTATCGACAAAATTATTAAACAAAGCCGCTTTAGTGCACCTAAAAAAGAAGGTGAAACCGTACGCGCTCGCTTTATTTGGCCAATCGAATTTAAACCTTAAGCCTATTAAAATGAAAAATATGAATATATTTAAAACGCTAAAACCATTAACTTCCGCACTGTTGACGACTGTAATGTGTTCATTACCTTTAGTAAGTGCAAGTAGCGTACATGCAAGCGCTGCCAGTGATACTAATGCGCCACTAAAAGTAACGTTATCGCCTAGCGATCCAACATGGCAGTTGGCTATAAATAATAAATTACTGGGTCCTACAGAGGTCCTTATTGAGCCGACCGAGCGCGGTTTTGCTCGCCAAGTGCAACCACTGTTACAAGCAGGTAATTACAGTGAAGTCGCTGCGCTATTTAAAGGCCGTGATATAAGCCAAGATAGCACTGCTTTAAACTTGTTACGTGCACAAGTTTTGCTTTCAACAAAAGACTTTAATAACGCTGAACAAGCTTACTTAGCGTGTTTAAAAGCCTCACCTGATTTAGTAAAAGCACACCAAGGTTTGAGCCTTTTATACATGCAACAAGCAAAGTATGACAAAGCACAAACACACTTAGTACGCACTATTGAACTTGGCCAAGCTGACGCACAAAGTTATGCGCAACTTGCTTATATACACGTACAGCACAGCCAACCTTGGAGCGCAGTAGCGGCGTACCGCCAAGCGCTTATGCTAGCGCCAGAAACAAGCCAATACCAACAAGGGCTATTGTTTGCGTTAATTGAATCGGGTGATTTAAGTCAGGCAAATGCATTATTAAAAGAATTACTCAATAAAACCCCTGATAAAGCTGAACTTTGGTTGCAACGTGCACAAATAGCATTACAGCTTGATCACAAAAAGCAAGCGCTTGCTGCTATTGAAGTAGCCCTAAAAATCAATCCTAAAGATACCAGCAACCAGCTTTTAGCAGCTCAGTTGCACTTAAGTGAAGGTAGCAGTGAGCGCGCTGTTAGTTTATTAAAGCAAGGTTTAAAACACGCCACTAAACAGCAGCAAGTTGAGGTTATTAATACCACGATGCAAACTTTAGGCTGGCTTGTGTCTCAACAAAAATGGGATTTAGCTAAAGAGCTAATAGGCAGCGCAAAAAGATTAACTAAGCAGCTACCCCGTGATGAACAAGCCCAGTTTTCTGTATACAGCGCACAAATTGCTATGCAACAAGGTAATACTAAGCGTGCTCTTAAAAGCTTAAATAACGCACTTAAAATAAATCCGAATTTAGGTGATGCCCTACTTAGTTTAGCGAGTATTTATCGCGGTAAAAGCCAACTTACCCAAGCAAAACTTATGTACGTTCGTGCACAAGCCCTACCTGATTACCAACTATCGGCGTGGCTTGGATTATCGCAAATAGCGATTGATTCTAAAGACTACCCGAGCGCGCTAAAGCATCTTAGAAAAGCATTACAAGCTAACCCACAACGCCAAGACTTAATTACTAATATTCGCGCCCTTGAGAATATAGTGCGCCAAGAAGGATAAGTTTAACACCGTGGTTAAACTGACTTGTAGCCGCATAGCTTGCTGGCATGACGAGCAAAGATCGTAATTTCTATGTTTTAATGTTTTCTCATTTACTCCTCTTTTACTTCTCTTTGTGCAATAAGGTCTTAAGTGATTTATTCACAAAGAGGTTTAGAGGGCGCTTCGCTTTAGAGAAACCAAGAAGTAAATAAAGTAATCAGTTATAAATATTAAAAGCTGCGCTTTTCGCGTGAGCAAGCTAAACGCCTACCGGTAAAATTTGACGCCGTGGTTAAACTGACTTGTAGATGCACAACTTGCTGGCGTGACGAGCAAAGCTCGTAATTTCTATGCTTTAATGTCTTCTCATTTACTCCTCTTTTGCTTCTCTTTGTGCAATGAGATTTTAAGTGATTTATTCACAAAGAGGTTTAGAGGGCGCTACGCTTTAGAGAAGTAAAAATGCATAATTACTATTGTTTAATGTCTTCTCATTTACTCCTCTTTTGCTTCTCTTTGTGCGATAAGGTTTTAAGTGATTTATTCGCAAGGATTTTAAGAGGCATTGCATTTTAATAAGGCAATGAATAGCTATCAGCGCTTCTCACTTGAGCAAGCTCGTTTACAATATATTTTAAAGCGTTACCAATTTTGCATTTCGACTATGCGTGATTGTGTGCGTGCATATTCAAAGCTCAACTTTTTACCTTTATATAAATGTTCAATGTCGGTTTGCGCATTTATCACTAGCAATTTATGGCAATCGTAAAACTCATCTACTAAGGCAATAAAGCGCCGTGCTTCGTCGTCAAAAGTATGCTCATCAAGTGTTTGTTTTTCGCGTTGGTAGCTATCTTCTATACCGTGAACAATAACTTTACCCGTTGCTTTAACACCCATTTGCGGCACGTTCGATACATATAACACATCAAATTTGGTTGCTAAAAACATATAGTCGTTAGCACTGCGTGGGCCTGAGCATAGCGCCATAAAATCAATCATCAAGGCGTTATCGGCTCTTAATAAATAAGGTAAATCGCGCCCATGCACACTAACTGTATTGCTGCATGTTACAGCCGGATACGAAGCTAAAAACTTACTTTCAAAATCGTGATTTGATAAATTAATAAAATAGTGACGACTGTTTTTACCATATCTAAAGCGGTGATCGTCCTCCCCTGCCACGTTAATTATATGGCAATGGTTATTAATTAAATCAATAGTAGGTAAAAATCGCGCCCGTTGCAGGCCGTTGTAATAAAGCTGCTCTGGCTTTGCGTTCGATGTGGCCACCAGCACAACACCTTGTTCAAACAACGCATTGAACAATCTGGCCATAATCATGGCATCGCCAATGTCGCTCACAAAAAACTCGTCAAAACACAATACACGAATACTTTTAGCCCACTGTTTTGCAATTAGGATTAGTGGATTTTTTTGACCTTGTAGCTGCGAAAGTTGGGTATGCACTTGTGCTATAAAATGATGAAAATGCAGTCGCTGTTTTTGCTCAATAGGTAGGTTTTTATAAAATAAATCCATTAACATGGATTTACCGCGTCCTACGGGTCCATATAAATAAATGCCTTTTATTAAGGGCGCTTTTTGCCACCATGATGTGTGAGCTTGAAGTTGCTCGCTTAGCGTATTTAAAGCTTCCACCGCATTTTGCTGCGCAGCATCAAAACATAGTTCACCTGTGTCTATTTTTGCTTGGTAAAGGCTTAAAATTTGTGTGCTGTGCACTGTCATGGTATTTCACTATCGGCTATAATCGCGCCCATTGTAGCCGACTAAAAATGTGAACCAAAATGAAATTCCCTTGCCGCTTAGATAAATTTATTAGCCACTTAGCTGAAATACCGCGCACCCAAGCTCGCGCGAGTATTAAGCGAAAAGAAGTAAGCGTTAATGGCGAAGTAATCACATCACATAATTTTCAGCTAGCCCAGCAAGATGAAGTACTGCACCAAGGTACGCCTTTGGTATTTTTAGGTAAGCGCTATTACATGCTAAATAAACCTGTTGGCTATGTATGCGCTAACAGCGACGAGCTACATAAAACCGTTTTTGACTTACTTGATGAGCCAAATATGAGCGACTTTCATGTGGCAGGTCGCCTTGATATAGACACCACAGGGTTAGTTATTATTACTAATGATGGCGATTGGTCACATAAAATTACGTCACCTAAAAGCAATAAATTTAAAACCTACCTAGTCGAAACCCAAGAGCCGATTACCGATGAAGCCCTTGAGCAATTACGAACAGGTGTCATGCTGCATAACGAAAAAGATTTAACCCGCCCAGCTATAGCAGAGAGACTTGCTAATTACGGCCTGCGTTTATCAATAAGTGAAGGTAAGTATCATCAAGTTAAGCGTATGCTTTACGCGGTAGACAACAAAGTAGTTGAGCTGCATCGCGAGCAGATTGCGGGAATTACCCTAGATGAAAACTTAGCTAGTGGTGAATATCGATTATTAACAGCGCAAGAAATTAAGCTATAAAAGTGCTTTAAAGGAGCTAAGGCTTGGATTATTAGTTAAAACAATATAGCCAAACTTTTACTTGAGCCTGTTGGCTTGCTCTACTAAAATAGTGACCTTCAAAATTACTAAGGTCGGCCGTGTTAGTTAACTACAATCCCCCTATGAATCCGTATTTAACAATACTTTTTCAGGATGACGACTTACTGATAGTTAATAAACCAAGTGAGTTATTAACTGTCCCAGGTAAAGATCCTAAACATGCCGACAGCTTAATTAATCGTGTTAATCGTGTTTTTCCAACAGCAAGAATAGTGCACCGCTTAGATATGGCGACTTCTGGCATACTGTGCCTTGCCATGAATAAAGCAGCGCACAGACATTTAAGTATGCAGTTTCAAGAGCGCGAAACAGCTAAACGTTACATAGCACGTGTATACGGACAACTTGAAGCTGAAACAGGATCAGTAGATTTACCCCTTATTTGTGATTGGCCTAATCGCCCAAAACAAATGGTTGATCACGACAGAGGTAAACCTTCGCTTACGCATTTCAAAATACTTGAGCGTGAAGAAAATGCAACCCGTGTAGAGCTAACTCCCATCACTGGTCGCTCGCATCAACTACGTGTGCATATGTTAAGCCTTGGTCATCCTATTTTAGGTGATAGACTTTACGCCCACAAAGAGGCACTTGCTGCCGCTCCTCGCTTACAATTACATGCACAAATGCTGCAATTAAAGCACCCAGTAACTGAGCAAGTACTTACTTTTGAAGCGGAATTAGAGTTTTAACAGGTTCAAAGTTACTAGCTAATTCGCTCTATCTATTAAACTTTTAGATAACCTTGCCGATACCTAACTAATTGTCATTAGTTAGGTGCGTTATGCTATTTCTACGGTTTTTAAAAGGGGCTTTTTATATACAGCTCAGCTGTGCCCTACTTTTAGCTAACCCCATCAGCGCAGCTGAACATATTGCTCCACCTAATCTATCAAGCATTGAAAATAGCGACATTGAGCGACTACTTCCAAGCGATGAAATAAAGCCTATATTGGCGGGTGAAACAGAATTTTTAAGCCTTTACAGCGAGTATATGAGTAGTAATTTTAGAGGTATCGTAATACTTATACCCGATTGGCACTCTTCACCTACCAATAATTCAGGTATGAGCTACTTACGTAAAGAGCTTAATTATTTAGGCTACAGCACCTACGCAATGACAGTACCCGACATTGATTGGCAAGCAAGTAAAATGGCCGAAGCAACGCCTAATGAAGCAGATACAGCGCCTAGTAAAGCCGAGGAACCTGCATCACCTGACACAGCAACAAACGCCCAATCGCAGCCTGCAAAAATAGAAGAAGAACCTCATTACGTTAATGCAATTGAAAAAGTAACTGACGACATACTTGATAACTATAAAATAAATCTCATTTCTCGTTTTAATGCGCTGTATCAAACCGCTATGGAAGATTCGAGTAATATAGTGGTTATAGCACAAGGCACAAGTGCAGGTGTGTTGTTGGAGTACTATGCAGATTTTCCGGACGAAAGAGTTGAGGCATTTATCAGTTTAAGTAGTTACTTACCTAATACCAAGCGTAACGAAAGCTTGAGCCAAACAGCATCACTTGTTACACCCGCCTTACTTGATATTTACTATGCAAATGACAGCACAGACATTTTAATGAGCCTTAAAAATCGTCAGCGCTGGGTTGACCGAAATGCAAAATTTGATTACCGCCAACGCCAGTTGTTTGGCCTGCGCGATCAACCCGATCAACACGCACGCCTAACAAAAGAAATAGACGGTTTTTTACGCCGACTTTTTTAAATACTCATAAGCAGCTTGAATATCTTGGCTCTTTTTAACAGCCAGTTCCATCATGTGCTTTGGCAAACCTTGCGATACTAATTTATCTGGATGATGTTGCGACATAAGTTTACGGTACGCTACTTTTATATCACGCTGCGTTGCATCGCTACTTAAGCCTAATAACGCCAATGCTTGCGCACGGTTCATATTATTATTTGGCGGTACATGGTGGCCAGAACCTTCACGGTAACTACTACTTTGACCTTGGTTTTGTTGCTGCTGATTAAAGCGCTGTTGTTGCTTTCTAAAGTTAAACTCTGCTTGGTAGCGCTTTAATACAAATGCAAAGTGTGTTTTAGAAATGCCTAGCTGTTTACTTACTTCTGCTAATAATTGCTTTTCTTGTTCGGCTAATACCCCGTCAGAAAACGCCATTTGAATTTGTATTTCTAAAAATAACTGTATTAGATCGTTTCGTTTAGCAAAGCGTTCTTTAAAATCGTGTACTGTTTCTTTAAGTGAAAAGTCACTCTCTTTACCTGACTGAAATGCATGCTGTGCTTCACGGCGTTCTTCGCCTTTTAAGCCCATTTCATCCATAAACAAGTTAGCCGCTTTTATATGTACTTCGCTAACTCGACCATTCGACTTCGCAATGTGCCCCATGACAGCAAAGCAGCTTGAAAAGAATAAAGCTTGGCGCTCGTGAACATCGTCACCACTAAATAAGCTAGAAAAGCCGCCTGCTTTATCAAAGTTATTTTTTAAGCTTTTATCAAATAAATGACCTAGGTATAAACCTAAAATGGCACCAAATATTTTGCCAAACATAAAGCCAAAACAAAAACCGAGAATTTTTCCCCACATCTATAATACTGCCTTTTTAAAAATTGAGTTGTTACGCCTCAAGGCGCTTGTTTAATTGGTTTAAACGCTCTGGTGTACCAATATCATCCCACTGCCCTATATAGAGCTCAGTAGAGACTAAATGTTCATTTAGCTTTTCACGTAAAATAGGCCCTAAAGGGCGAATACCTTGCGTTAATCCTTTAAAAAAACCAGCCTGATACCGGCCAATCCCTGAAAATGTATATTTTTGACTCTCGGCCGATAAATGGCTCAATGCAAAGTCGCCATCTGGATTGTGTGGCGGGTTTTCTATAAGCACTATGTGCGCCTCACCGGGTTGTAAATGAAGCTGCATTAGCGCACTTACATCGTAGTCGGTGTATACATCGCCATTTACTACAATGAACGAGTCCCCCAACAACGGTAACGCTTCAATAATACCGCCAGCCGTTTCAAGGCCACCTTCAACTTCTTGGCTGTAAAGTATATTTACGCCAAATTGACTGCCATCTTTAAAGTAGTCTTTTATTTTATCACCCTGCCACGCAAGGTTTATTACAATATCGGTAATGCCGGCAGCTTTAAGATTATTTATATGGTGCTCAATAAGTGGTTTTTGTGCCACTTTTAACATTGGCTTTGGCATATTTTGCGTAAGCGGCATCATACGCTGTCCGCGCCCTGCCGCTAAAATCATCGCTTTCATGAGCGCTCCTTTGCTAACTTTTCAGTCACTTTTGGCACTATGGTATTTTTTGTCCACTCACTCAACGCTTTTAGCTCTGGGTAATTTGCCGCTACTTCAATAATGTAATCAAGTGTCGGTAAAATATTATCTAAATAACCTGTTTTACCGTCGCGCAAATACAATCGACAAAATATACCCGCAGCCTTTAAGTGGCGCTGTAATCCGGTTAAATCAAACCAATATTTAAACTCATCAAATGAAGTGTTAGCCAGTAAATTTTGAACTGTAAATTCTTGATAAGCAAAATCAAGCAAGCTTGTTAACTCTTTTTGAGGCAGTTTAAAGTAGCAATCGCGTAGTAGCGATACTAAGTCGTAGCAAAGCGGCCCGCGTACAGCATCTTGATAATCTATAATTGCCCACTGGCCGTTACTGTTCATAATATTACGGCTATGGTAATCGCGATGAACGGTAACAGTTGGCTGCTCAAGCATAGCCTTTATTAATAGCTCTGAACTTGTTTGCCACATTACGTTTTGCTCTGCGCTTAGTGGCTCATTAATAAAGTCACTCACTAACCACTGGCTAAATATATCAAGTTCTAGTGTTATAAAATCTTCGTTGTACGCTTGCATAGCAGAAGCTGCCGGCGTTTTAGCCCATTGAGCGCTTAAACTAATTAATGCTTGATAGTGCTCGGTGCGGTTTGCATCATCAAGCATGTCAGCTAGGTGCGTACTCCCTAAATCACTAAGAACAAAAAAGCCTTGTTTCTCATCACTTGCAATAATAGTAGGAAGTAAAAAACCTTGCTCAACAAACACCTGATTTAGCGAAATGTAAGGTTCGTTATTTACTTTTTTTGGATCTGAGTCCATCACTATTAAATGCTTATTATCGTGATTTAAACGGTAATAACGGCGAAAGCTAGCATCACCTGTGATCGCGTTTAAAGTATGCGACTTGGCATTAAGGTGTATGTTTATAAATTGTTGTAAATTCTCAAAGCGTGTCATTTTATAAGATATCTATTTTTCACTAAGTTAATTAGGTCAATTACTGTAATTGCCATTATTTTCCTTTATTATGTGTATATTATATTAAACACACAGTATTAAGGTCGATAAATGAGCAAAACCTGGGGCATATTGATGCTAAGCGTAGTTAGCGCACCATCGCTTGCCGAAACTGAACTGGCACACAACCTTTGTGGCATTTCAATGCAAACCAGAGCTTGGCAACCACTTGAAGGCCTTAACCTTGGTGAAGTTGATATTCAAGCTGATGATGTTGAGCTACTTGGCACTCAAAGCGCTGAATTTACCGGCAATGTTGATATTAACACCCTTAAGATGAGTTTGTCCGCACAAACTGCGTTGATAGACAAACAGCGTGGTTTATTAAATGCAACGGGGCCAATTACTTATCAAGATTACGTAAGTAAAGTAAACAGCACCGGATTAAATGCCGATTTAAATAATTCAGAAGTCAGTTTGTTAGGCGCCGACTACAGCCTAACCGAACAACAAGGTAAAGGCGGCGCTGAAAAGCTCACTGTTAATCAGTCTGGCCTATTACTCATGAATGCAAGCTTTACTACTTGCCCGAGTGACACCCCAGTATGGGAAATTGAAGCTGACGAAATAAACCTTTCACGCGAAGAAGGCTGGGGCGAAACATATAACGCCGTATTACGTATTCTCGATACACCGGTTTTATATTTACCTTATTTTACATTCCCGCTGGATGAGCGTCGTAAATCGGGCTTACTTACCCCGACTATTTCAAGCTCTGACAAATACGGTCTTGAAACAATTACGCCGTACTATTTAAATATTGCACCTAATTTTGATGCCACTATTACGCCTCGTTATATGTCTAATAAAGGGCTGCAATTACAAACCGAATTTAGATACCTAACAGAGCAACATGAAGGCTTAGTAGGAATAGAATATTTAGATAGTGATGATTCTGAGCCAGACTTGAATGAACGCTATATGTTTCATTGGCAACAGCAAAGTTATCTGGGTGAAAACTGGCGCGCAAACGTTGATGTAACCAATGTAAGCGATGATAACTACATCACCGATTTAAGCTCAAATTATGCAAGTAAAACCGATACACAGCTGTATCGTACTGGCTCACTTACTCATTTGGGTGAAACATGGCGCACCGATATTAAAGTACAAAATTTTGAAGTACTGGGCGATCACTTAGAGTCATACACTGCTATACCGCAAGTTAATTTTACGCAAACTGCCCCTTGGCGTTTTGATAATTTTGATTTTAGTGTGTCGGGCGAGATTAGCCATTTTACTAATGATTCATCAGAAGTGGCCATAGACAACGCAACTCGTGTACACGTAGAGCCAAAAGCCCGCTACAACTACGCAACGCATGCGTGGTCATTTTTATCTGAAGTGAGCTTGTTACAAACTAATTATAAGCAAAGCGGAAACTTAACAGGCACGCAATACAGCGATACCGTATCGCGTACTATTCCTAAAGTACGCTTGTATTCTCAGCTTAATTTTGAGCGCGACGCATCTTACTTTTTTGAAGATGCTATACAAACACTAGAGCCGCAAATTCAATATTTATATACACCTAATAAAGACCAGTCAGACATTGGCTTGTTTGATACAACCAAGTTACAAGACGATTATTATGGTTTATTTAGAGATGTGCGCTTTTCGGGTGTTGACCGCATAGCAGCAGCGAATCAGTTTACTTTAGGTGCTACAACGCGCCTATTTGATAAAAAACAAGAAGAAGTATTTAATTTTAGTGCCGGCCAAATATTTTATTTAAGTGATGACGCCAAGCCAACAGAGCAAGGCTTGAACTCAGACACTAATTATAATGCACTATTTGCAGCTCAAACCATGTTACATTGGCACCGTCGTTGGTACCTCGCTGGAGGTATTCAATACGATACAGATGGCAAGCAAATGGTACAGTCAAATGTAACACTTGATTATAAAGGTGATAATAATCAGCTAGTACAATTGAACCATCGCTATGCAAATGATGTCTCAGGAAATACAATCGAGCAAGCAGGTGTATTTACAAGTATTCCTATTAGCGACGAATGGCAATTTATTGCAAGCTATCATCGAGATCTTGAAAACAACAGAAGTATCGAAGTATTGAGCGGATTACAGTATGAATCATGCTGTTGGGCTATCCAAATTACTGGGCACCGCCAAATTGAAACAGATTTAAATCAATCAATAGGCCAAGAACAAGCAACTTTTGATTCAGGTATTAGTTTGAATTTTGTATTAAAAGGACTTGGCAGTAAAAGCCGTTATGATGCACAAAAATTATTACAACAAGGTATTTTTGGCTATCGTAGACCGTATTTTCTTAGTAACTAGAGTACTATCAGCAAGAGTAGTAAAAAGAATATGAATTTAAAAAAATTATTAACATCAGCAGTTTTAAGTGCCAGCCTTTGTCAAAGTGCAATGGCCGCACCAGTAGAAATAGATAAAGTTATTGGCGTTGTAAACCAAGGCGTAATTTTAAAAAGCGAAGTAGACACCATTATTAATCGTGTTAAAAAGCAAGCCGAAGAACAAAACCAGCAATTACCAAAAGATGAAACTCTTCGTGTACAAGCCGTTGAGCGTTTAGTAAATCAAGCCCTTATGATACAAATGGCTGACCGTATGGGGTTACAAATCTCAGACAGCCAACTTGATCAAACTCTTGCAAGCATGGCACAAGAGCAAGGCGGTACAATTGCCGATTTACGCCGTACTATTGAAGGTTCGGGCGAAAGCTTTCAAGCTTACCGTGAAGAAATTCGTAAAGAAATTACAACGCAGCAAGTAACACGTGCAAGTGTCGATCGCCGTATTTATATTAGCGAGCAAGAAGTTGATAACCTTTTAAAAATTATGGAAACCCAAGGTCAAAGTGCTGAAGAGTACGACATTGGTCATATTTTAATAGATATCCCTAACGATGCGAACGCTGACGAAATTGCTGATGCAAAAACACGCGCAGATAAAGTTATTGAGCTATTAAACGATGGCCAAGAATTTAAACGTATTGCTATTTCATCATCAAGCGGCTCTAAAGCACTTGAAGGTGGACAGCTTGGTTACATGGGCATTAACGAAATGCCATCGCTTTTTGCTGAAGCAGTAAAAGGCCAAAAGAAAGGCGCTATTGTTGGCCCTCTTCGCTCTGGTGCTGGTTTTCATATCATTAAAGTACAAGATGTTCGTGGTCTACAAGTTGTAGAAACAACTGAAGTGCGTTCACGCCATATACTAATTAAACCTTCGATTATTTTAAGCGAAGAAAAAGCACGCTCTATGCTTGCTGGCTTTGCAAAAGACTTACGCGCAGGAACGGCCGACTTTGGAAAGTTAGCTAAAGAGTACTCAGAAGATCCAGGCTCTGCACTTAAAGGTGGCGAGTACGATTGGACTGATCCAACAACTTACGTACCTGCGTTTAAAGATACACTTCTTTCTCTTAAGCAAGACGAAATAAGCGAACCGTTTAGAACACAGTTTGGTTGGCATATTGTTCAGTTACTTGGTAAACGTGTAGCTGATAAAACTGAGCTAGCTAAACGTAACCGTGCTCACGGTATGTTGTTTAACCGTAAATTTAAGGAAGAAAGTTTTAACTGGCAGCAAGAAATGCGCGAGCAAGCTCACGTTGAAATTTTCACAGCAGACCAATAAATATGACCTTAAGAATTGCTATTACACCGGGTGAACCCGCCGGTATTGGCCCAGATTTGCTACTCACGCTTGCTCAGCAAGCGTGGGATGTTCAACTTATAGCGATTGCCGATGGCAAACTATTAAAAGAGCGTGCAAAACATTTAGGCTTAACAATAAACTTAATTAAATTTGATGATAATGCACCCGCCATCGCAGCACCTGCTGGCAGTTTGTATATTCATCAGGTTGATTTAGGGGTTGATGTAGAACTAGGCGTACTAAACGACGGTAACGGACAATACGTGTTAGATACCTTGCGTATAGCAAGCGAAAAAAACATGGATGGCACCTTCGATGCAGTTGTTACAGGCCCGGTTCACAAAGGCATTATTAACAAAGCGGGCATTTCATTTAGCGGACACACTGAGTATTTTGCGCAGCAATCAAATACTGCAGATGTAGTTATGATGCTTGCAACTGAAGGTTTACGTGTTGCACTTGTAACCACGCATATTCCACTTGCGTATGTATCGCGTGCCATTACTCCTGAGCGCTTAACTAAAGTAGCGGGTATTTTAAATCACGACCTACAAACTAAGTTTGGGATAGAAAAACCACGTATTTTAGTGTGTGGCTTAAACCCACATGCAGGTGAAGATGGCCATTTAGGTCGTGAAGAAATAGAAACAATCACCCCAACGCTTGAAATACTTAGAAGCGAAGGGATGAATTTAATTGGCCCACTACCGGCCGATACCTTATTTCAACATAAATACCTATCTGAAGCAGATGCAGTACTTGCTATGTATCACGATCAGGGGTTACCTGTGCTAAAATACAAAGGATTTGGTAAATCGGTGAATATTACCCTTGGCTTACCATTTATCCGCACCTCAGTTGACCACGGTACTGCACTCGATTTAGCAGGGACTGGTACAGCTGACGTTGGCAGTTTTGAATTAGCGATCCGCGAAGCAATTAAGCTCGCCCAAGAAAAAGCACAAAATCAATGACCGATAAAGTACATTTAGGACACCGCGCTCGTAAGCGTTTTGGGCAAAACTTTTTATTTGATGAATCTATCATCGATAAAATAGTCTCTGCGATTGATCCTAAACCAGAAGACAACTTAGTAGAAATTGGCCCCGGCCTTGGCGCAATTACTGAGCCAGTAGCCGACTTAAGCGGCCATTTAACGGTTGTTGAATTAGATAAAGACTTAGCACAACGATTAATTGAACACCCATTTTTGGGCCCTAAATTAACCGTTAACCAAGGCGATGCAATGACGTTTGACTTTGCAAGCTTGGTTCGCGATGACAAAAAATTAAAAGTGTTTGGTAACTTACCTTACAATATTTCGACACCGTTATTGTTTCACCTTTTTGAATTTTCAGATCATATTGAGCACATGCACTTTATGCTTCAAAAAGAAGTAGTAAAACGCATGGTAGCAGGCCCAGGTAGTAAAACATTTGGCCGCTTAAGCGTAATGACTCAATACTACTGTAATGCAATGCCGGTTGTTGAAGTACCACCTGAGTGCTTTAAACCAGCGCCAAAAGTTGACTCTGCTGTTATTCGTTTAATACCTAAAAAGCCAGAGCAACGTACAGCAAAAAGCGTTAAAATTTTAAACACCGTGTGTTTAGAAGCCTTTAATCAACGCCGTAAAACACTGCGTAACAGTTTAGGTAATTTACTAACTGCAGAAGAGCTTACTAGCATTGGCATTGATATAACGCTGCGTGCTGAGCGCTTATCTTTACAACAATTTATTGATATAGCTAACTGGATTTATGACAACAAGCAGTAACATTGGATCGCCTGTAAAGGTATCTGTAGAAACATTTTACGTAGAAGGTCAATCTCAACCGGAGCTTGAAAAATACGTATTTGCTTACTCGGTAACAATTAAAAACCATAGTTTATGCAGTGCAAAATTACTGAGCCGCTATTGGTTAATTACCGACGCAAATGGCAAACAAGTAGAAGTTGAAGGCGAAGGCGTTGTTGGCGAAATGCCAGATATTGGCCCAGGCGAAAGCTATAAATACACCAGCGGTGCAATTTTAGATACACCTGTAGGCACTATGCAAGGCCATTACACGTTACGCAACGAGTTTGGCTCTGAGTTTCAGGCGCCTATTAATGTGTTTCGTTTGGCTTGCCCTAACATTTTGCATTAAGCACTTAGATGGCAGATTATGCGATAGGTGATTTACAAGGGTGTTTTAGTGAATTTAACACCCTTTTACAACGGGTTGATTTTAACCCAAGTAAAGATCACCTATATTTAGTTGGCGACATAGTTGCTCGCGGGCCTGACTCCCTAGCCTGCTTAGACTATATTTATCAACATCAAAATAGCATGACCATCACTTTAGGCAATCACGACCTTCACATGGTTGCCTGCTACTTTCTTAACAAACCCACTAATCCAAAAGATAAATTAAACCCAATATTTGAAAGCCCTAAATTGGCTAACTACATCGCTTTTTTACAAACCCAGCCATTGGCTTTAGAGCTTATAAAACATAATTGCTTTATATCTCACGCGGGGTTAAATCCCGATTGGTCTGTTGAAGATGCGCTAAAAAAAGCTCAATTTGCACAAAGCTGTTATCAATCAAGTAACGCAAAAGCGTTTTTTGAACACATGTATCAGGCTCATCCCGCAAAGTGGTCGAATACCCTTGATGACTTTGCAAAGTTTAGATACATAGTTAATTACTTTACCCGCATGCGTTTTTTAACAAGTGATAACAAACTCGAGCTTAATGCAAAGGGTGCAATAACCGACAGCGAAACTCTCACTCCTTGGTTTAACCACCCCAATATAGCGAAATCTAAACACGATATTATTTTTGGCCACTGGGCCGCACTTGAAGGTAGAACAGGTAATTCACGGGTTCACGCCCTAGATACGGGCTGCGTATGGGGTAACACCATGAGCCTAATGGAGCTGAGTACTAAAAAAGTAATTGTAGAAAATTCCCACCTTTCGTCTAAATAAACTGAAAAAAAACAATACATCTGTTAGATTTATCAATTAATAGTTAAAATTAATTAAAGTAATTGATTTTAATTACTTAACTTATTGGTACAAACGCCGATAAGTCTTAATTGAAGTACTTTTGAGTGGAAATCTTATGAACCTGACAGTAAGCCAACGTATTTGGGGTGGTTTTATATTTATCACACTATTATTATTAATAATTGGTGGTAACTCCTTAATAAAAATTGCAAATATTGACCGCTCCACTCAAAAAGTGAACCAACTATCACTTCCAGCACTAAATAAAAGCTCAGAACTACAAGCCGAATTTATTTTAATGAGTAAAGCCGCTCAAGCTAGCTTTTACACGACATCCGCCAATGAGCTTGCGCCAATAAAAGCACAAGTCCTTGAGCAAAAACAATTATTCAACACGCTGCACCGTGAACTTCAAGGCGTAGTAAAAAATGATGCAACGCTTAATCAAAGCAGCCAAAATGTAGAAAAAACTTATTTAAGCTTTTTAAGCTCAGTTGAAAATTTATTAGCAGATAAAGGCAAACAACTAGCATTAAATAAAGCATTAAAAGCACAATTAGAAAACATAGAACTAAGTGCAGAAGATGCTAACTCTGTTGTACTCGACATTATCGACATTGACGGATTTGAACAAAACCACCCTCGCGCTTATCAAGCTGCAAATAATTTAGAAAACAACTTTATGTCGGTAGTTAGTAACAGCACCGACATGCTAACTGTTAAAACGCTCAACACTCTCGATATTGTTAAGAACGAGCAAACCTATTACCTTGAAGAAGTAGTACGCACCGTTGATTTAATTAAGCCAGCAATAGAGCAAACGCATAGCGACTTATATTCAAGCCTAAAAGAATATGTTGATATTTTAGAAAATAACATAAAGGGCAGTAACAGCTTAGCAGCAAACAAAAAACGTTTAATTGATTCGATTACGCTTACGCAATCAGAGCTTGCACAGTCAGAGCAAGCCACCAAAATGGCACTTAACCAAATTGACGAGCTAGTTAATCAAGCGAGTGATGTTGCGTTTAAATTACAGCAAGGCGTGCGCAGCGACGTAGACTCAGCAAACTTATGGACGTGGGTTGGTATGATTATAGCCACCCTTTTAGCTGTAGCGATTGCTATTATTACTGTTAGCCGCATTACTAAACCACTTGCTGAAGTTAACCGAATTTTAGATATTGTTGCCAGTGGCGACATGACACAACGCTTAGACGACAGCGCTAAAGACGAATTTGGCGAGCTATCTAAAAGTTGCAACACCTTAATTGATAACTTACGCAGCCTAATTAAAGGCATTATTTCGCGCTCTACTCAGCTAGCTGCAGCATCAGAACAAACATCTGCAATTACAGCGGAATCAAGCCAAGCAATTCGTAACCAGCAAGCACAAGTTGAACAAGCAGCCACTGCAACGACCGAAATGAGCAGTACATCACAAACAGTTAGCAACAGCGCTCAACAAGCACTTAGCGAAATTAAAAATGCTGATAAAGAAGCTGAGCGTGTTAAAGGTATTTCGAATAACAACAAAGCCACGATTGAACAGTTAGCACGTGAAGTAGACGACGCCTCACAAGTAATTAATAAACTACATCAAGATAGCGCATCAATTGGCAGTATTTTAGATGTAATACGCGGCATAGCTGACCAAACCAACCTACTTGCACTAAATGCCGCAATTGAAGCTGCACGTGCTGGTGAATATGGCCGTGGCTTTGCGGTTGTAGCAGACGAAGTACGCTCTCTAGCGAGTAAAACTCAAGAGTCGACCCAAGAGATACAATCAATGATTGAGTCTCTACAAACAGGCGCTGAAGCCGCAGTAACAGCAATGAGTAAAGGTAAGCAACGTGCCGTATCGTGTGTTGAGCAAACCGACCTAGCAAGTAGCGCACTTGATTCAATTACATTTGCGGTTTCGCAAGCTCACGATGTAAGTGAAGAAATTTCGACTGCCGCACTTGAGCAACAACAAGTAGCGCAAGAAATTAGCGAACGTCTTGAGTCGATTGTAGCCATAGCAGAGCAAACAGCCGAAGGCGCAAACCAAACTAATATTTCAAGTTCAGAAGTAGCAAAACTTGCCGAAGAGCTTCGCTTGTCGGTAGACGAATTTAAAGTTTAGGTTTACTAAAACGATTAAAAAAACCCGATGGTACTATGTACCATCGGGGTTTTTGTTTATTAGAACTTTAGGAATGAGATGTAAAACCTTACCGGTAAGCGCCGCTCTTACTCACGTAAAAAAACGCAATTTTAAACATTTATATTACCTACTTTGCCTTCACTAAAGTGCAGCGCCCTCTTAACCTCTTTGTGAATAAATCACTTAAAACCTTATTGCACAAAGAGAAGCAAAAGAGGAGTAAATGAGAAGACATTAAAATAATAGTAATTATGTATTTTTACTTCTCTAAAGCGAAGCGCCCTCTTAACCTCTTTGTGAATAAATTACTTAAAACCTTATTGCACAAAGAGAAGTAAAAGAGGAGTAAATGAGAAGAGGCTAAAGCACAGAAATTACGAGCTTTGCTCGTCACGCCAGCAAGCTACGCGCCTACAAGTAAATTTAACCACGGCGTCAAATTTTACCGGTAGGCGTAAAGCTTGCTCACGCGAAAAGCGCAGCTTTTAATATTTATACTTAATAGACTACCTACTTTTGCCTTCACTAAAGCGCAGCGCCCTCTTAACCTCTTTGTGAATAAATAACTTATAAATCTATTTTTTGTAGGTATAACTTATTAAATGCGTTCACCACCTGCTTTATAGTAAAACACTACATACAAAAGCGCGCTCGAATTTAACACATAATCTACCCCCTGCGAATGATAGCTTACTCCTATATATCCCCACTAATATATCGCTTTTTTCTTCCTTACTTAGGCGTTTATTGCTAACCTCGCGTTAACGTTTTTACTTAAACAAATTTTTGCTAACGGAATAATTATGCTCAAAAAAATATCACTGTTTATCGGGATGGCAATCAGTGCAAATGCTGTAGCTAAAGGTGGCGTGTCACCTTATTTACCTTTAAATCAAGCCCCAGAACTTGAGCACCAAGTACAACGACTTTTAGCTGTAAGTAAAAATACACATATTATGAGTAAGCCTTATAAAGCGCACGATATTTATAGAGTGCTGCAAACAGTAAGGCATACTTACCCAGAACTATATCAAACACTTTCGTACCAACTTAGCCCTTACATTCAAAGTGATGCGGGTACATTTGCAAAAGTAACGCTTGCTGCTGGCACAAAAGATAAAACACTGCCTAACCAACGCGGCCAAACCACTAAAACCAACTTAATTGTTGAAGGTGGCGCTTACGCTAACTTCGGGCGTTATTTTGGTGTAAGTGTTGCAGGCATAGCCAACGAAGACGAAATATTACCTACACAAAGTTTTTTTTACCTTGGTAATAAATACGCGCAGTTAGATGTAGGTTACCGTGAGCATTGGTACTCGCCTTTTAACGACAGTGCCATGCTATTAAGCACACATGCTAAAACAACGCCTTCTATAACGCTTAGTAATGTAGAGCCAATAACCAGCTTTAATATTCGTTACGATATGTTTATTAGTAAAATGACAGAACAACGTGGGATCCGTAAAGGTAACTACGACCCTGTAAACGGTAATGAATTTACACCCGGTAAGCCTTATTTATTTGGTTTACATACCAGTTTTGCAGCAACCGATAATTTAACAATAGGCCTAAGCCGCTTAATGCAGTTTGGTGGTGGTCCGCGTAGTGTTAAGTTAAAAGACTTTGCAGAAGGCTTTTTTACCCCTGGCAGTAAAGATAATATAACGACCTCGGAGGCAGAAGAGGCTAATACAGATTTTGAGCTTGGAGATCAGTTAGGCTCAATTACTTTTGCGTATAACAATAGTATTTATACACTTCCTTATGAGCTATACGGTGAGGTAGCACTCGAAGATACATTAGGTGGCTCTCGCAATAATGCATATAGCTTTGGTATTTATTTACCTTTTATTGCTAACAACCACAGTTTACGCTTCGAGCACAGTAACTTACAAAAGAGCTGGTATGCAAATAGTATATATAAAGATGGTAACCGTAATTCTGGCAATGTAATTGGCCACTGGGCGGGTGATGAACACGACTACACCGACTACACACCGGCTAAATCTATGAGCGCAAACTGGCATTGGCAATTAAGTAAAATAGAAAGTTTAAATACCACCATTCGCATGCTTGAAAATAAACGTGATGGTTATAAAACAAGTTACGAACTGCAAACAGCGTATACACGCAAGTTGAGTAAACCAATAATGGGTGCTAAAAGTTGGGGAGCTGAGCTGTATCAAGGAAAGGATGTATACGGGGAAACGTTTGCTAGATTAGGTGTATTTGCCAATTTTTAACACCCTGTAGGTGCGAATTTATTTCGCGCTCATCTAACCTAACGTTACCAAAGCGAGGTTAAAACCTCACCTACAATATACACACCCTATCGGTGCGAATTTACTTCGCGCTCATGCAGCCTAACTTCACCAAAAGCGAGGTATAAAACCGCACCTACAATATATACTCTGTAGGTGCGAATTTATTTCGCGCTTATCTAACTTAACTTCACCACAAGCGAGGTGTAAAACCTCACCTACAATATATGCACCTTGTAGGTGCGAATTTACTTCGCGCTCAGCCAACCTAACTTCACCAAAAGCGAGGTATAAAACCTCACCTACAATATATGCCCACCCTATCGATGCGAATTTACTTCGCGCTCAGCCAACCTAACTTCACCAAAAGCGAGGTATAAAACCTCACCTACAATATATGTACCCTGTAGGTGCGAATTTACTTCGCGCTCATCTAACTTAACTTTACTTCGCGATCTCTTATTTTAAAAACCTCTGCTACCTTTAAACAAAAGTACTGAAGGCCTGTAAAATGTATCGTTCAGATTTATTGCGAAAAGGCAGAGTATCATTAACAAATCGATTTTACTCAATCACACTAGTGGCGCACAAAAGAGAAAACATATTTATTTCTATGGATATTAATCGATTAATAATCACAGAAATGAAAAAGATAGAAACGCAAGAAGCAGCCAGAACAATAGCATTTGTAATTATGCCAAATCATATACATTGGCTAATTCAATTAGGAAATAAAAAAGCGCTGTCTGATGTAATTAAGTTATTTAAAGGCCGTTGCTCTAAAGTAACCCGTGACGATTTAGGTATGTATAAATTATGGCAACGCAACTACTATGATCACATGATTAGAAATGAAAATGATTTACTGAACAATACTAGATATATTATTGCTAATCCTTTGCGGGCTAAAATTGTCGATAAAATTGCTTCATACCCTTACTGGGATTGTATTTATATAAAATAAAAAGCGAGGTATAAAACCTCACCTACAATACACACACCCTATCGATGCGAATTCACTTCGCGCTCATCTAACCTAACGTTACCAAAAGCGAAGTATAAAACCTCACCTACAATATATGCACCTTGTAGGTGCGCATTTACTTCGCGCTCATCTAATTTAACTTCACCAAAAGCGAGGTATAAAACCTCACCTACAATACACACACCCTATCGATGCGAATTTACTTCGCGCTCTTCCAATTTAACTTTACCAAAGCGAGGTATAAAACCTCACCTACAATATATGCACCTTGTAGGTGCGAATTTACTTCGCGCTCAGCCAACCTAACTTCACCAAAAGCGAGGTATAAAACCTCACCTACAATATATGTACCCTGTAGGTGCGAATTTACTTCGCGCTCATCTAACTTAACTCTACAAAAAGCGAGTTATAAAAACTCACCTACAATACACACCCTATCGATGCGAATTTACTTCGCGCTCATCTAACCTAACGTTACCAAAAGCGAGGTGTAAAACCTCACCTACAATATATGCACCTTGTAGGTGCGAATTTACTTCGCGCTCAGCCAACCTAACGTTACCAAAAGCGAGATATAAAACCTCACCTACAATATACACACCCTATCGATGCGAATTTACTTCGCGCTAATGTGATGCATCACCGACAAAAAACATACTTCTACAATAACGCTTTTATTGAACTAGCTATATGCTCGGCTTGCTCTTGTGATGCTACAGAATCAGTTGACTCGACCATGACACGGATCAATGGCTCAGTGCCTGATTTACGAAGTAAAACACGACCTGTATCTGCCAATACTATTTCTGCTTCTGCTACTGCTTGTTTTACCGAATCAGTATTTAGAATTTCATTCGCATTATTTTTTGTTAAACGCACATTAAGAAGCACCTGAGGTAATTTTTGCATACCTGCTACGTAGTTCTTTAATGATTGCTTTTGCTGAATAAGCGCTGTTAACACCAATAAAGAGGCTACAATGCCATCACCTGTGGTTGCATAATCTAAATGTAGAATATGGCCTGAACCTTCACCACCAAGTTTCCAGCCAGTATTTTTAAGCTGCTCAACAACATAGCGATCACCTACTTTAGCGCGCTTGAATGGTATATCCATTTCCTTAAGCGCTAGCTCTAACCCGAGGTTAGACATTAGTGTACCAACAACACCACCCTGCATTTTGCCTTGCAGCTTTGCTGCTTTAGTTAAAATATAAAGTATTTGGTCACCGTCAATCACAGCGCCACTATCATCAACAAGCATTAATCTGTCAGCATCACCATCAAGCGCAATACCTAAGTCTGCTTTATGTTCAAGTACAGCTGCTTGAAGGCTATCTAGATGTGTAGCACCACATTGCTCATTTATATTTAAACCATTTGGTTTATCGTTAATGCTAATAACGTCAGCACCTAGTTCTGCATAAACATTAGGCGCTATGTGATATGCAGCCCCATTTGCACTATCAACAACAATTTTTAAACCTTCAAGTGTTAAATCTTTAGCAAATATGCCTTTGCAAAATTCAATGTATCGTCCAGCAGCATCGTTTATGCGTCTTGCTTTACCCAAGCGCTCTGAGCTTACACACTGCATTGCGTTGTTATTTAATGCTTGCTCAAGTAAAGCTTCAATTTCAAGCTCTTGCTCATCGTTTAACTTCGTACCAGAATTATTAAAAAACTTAATACCATTATCGTAATATGGATTATGCGATGCACTAATAACAACACCGGCATCCGCTCTAAAGGTTGATGCTAAATAAGCAACAGCAGGCGTTGGCATTGGGCCAACAAATGCTACATTAACACCTGCAGCTGAAAGGCCTGCTTCTATGGCTGACTCAAACATATAACCACTGTTACGTGTATCTTTACCTATTAGAATCTCTTTTGTACCACTAGAGGCTAAAACAGTACCCGCGGCCCAGCCTAATTTCATTGCAAAATCAGGCGTGATAGGAAAAGTACCCACCTTACCTCTTACTCCATCGGTACCAAAGTATTTACGTGGCATAATTATTCCTTTTAAAATGTTAAATGCGCAGTGCACATATAATTAATATTTGTTAGCTCTATTATCTTAAAAACATAGCTTTATTTCAAAAAGCAAAAAGCGCGAGTTAAACTCACGCTTTAAATTTCATTAAATATAAAAACTAAATACATAGCTTTAATTTGTCAGAATATTGAATAAATTATTATCAACAACCTTACTCAGCCTGACCGTTATTTGTTACTTTAAAATACAATGTCACTCAACTTAGTGTGTAAAATAATAACTTAATTAATATTTACAACATTCTGCTTGTTTCCCTTGGTTAGATCCTTTTTTGCATTCCACACCAAATCACATATACCATCAGTTGGATTAAAACCAGTGGGTGCATCTAGTAACAATTGACGAATTGTTTCATGATCAAAGTTATGACACGCAATATCTAACGCTTCTATAAACACATTAAGCTCAGCTAAAGGTAGCATTACTTCACTGGCTGTCATTATGCGCTCGTGTGTTGTTTCACCCACGTTATTACCAATTAACAGTTCTTCATAAAGCTTTTCACCTGGGCGCAAGCCCGTACACTTAATCTCGATATCACCATGTGGATTAGTGTCGCTTTTAACTTCAAAACCAGAAAGTCGTACCATTTTAGTCGCAAGATCTTTAATTTTAACTGGTTCGCCCATATCAAGTACAAACACATCGCCGCCTTTACCCATAGCGCCTGCTTGTATTACTAATTGAGCAGCTTCTGGAATCGTCATAAAAAAGCGTGTTATATCAGGGTGTGTAAGCGTTATTGGGCCGCCCTCTTTTATTTGCCTGCGAAATAGCGGCACAACAGAGCCACTAGAACCAAGTACATTACCAAAGCGCACCATACAAAAACGTGTTTTGTGCTTAACACCTTGCTCTTGCGTTAAGCCCTGCAGTACTAATTCGGCCATACGTTTAGTCGCCCCCATTACATTAGTAGGACGAACGGCTTTGTCGGTAGATATAAGTACAAAATTTTCAACGCCAGCATTAACTGCAGCTTTAGCACAGTAATAAGTACCAAACACATTATTACGTACACCTTCAACAACGTTATGCTCAACTAACGGTACATGCTTATAAGCCGCTGCATGATAAACTGTATGCACGCCAAAGGTTTTCATTACAGTTTCAAGACGGTTAATGCGCTGAACAGAACCCATTATAGGAATTAACTCTAATTCTAAAGCATTATTACAAATATACTCGTTAAGCTCTTTTTCTATTGAATATAAAGCAAACTCACTTTGTTCAAATAAAATTAATTTAGTGGGTTTTTGTTTAACTATTTGCCTACAGAGCTCTGAGCCAATAGAGCCCCCTGCACCTGTTACCATAACCACTTTTTTAGTAATATTAGCCGTCATTAAATCCATTTTAGGGGCTACGGGGTCACGACCTAGTAAGTCTTCTACACCCACTTCTGTTATTTCAGCAAGCTTAGCTTTACCCTCTACAACATCAGCCATTCCAGGGATTGAAAGTACCTTAATTGTTAATGGCTCTAATTGAGCTAGTATTTCTTTACGGCGGGCACGTGTTGCACTAGGTAGTGCTAATAAAACTTTGCTAACTTTACGTTTATTAATTAATTCGTAAATACCTTTAAAGCATACAACAGGTATACCCTGAATTATTGAGCCATGTTTAGTAGCATCATCGTCAATAAATGCACTAACAAAATACTCAGGGCCAGCACCTAAAGCAGTGGCTAGTTGTCGCCCTGCTGAGCCCGCTCCATAAATAATCACAGACTCTTTTTTACTCGTAGTCATTTTACCAATAATCGCACGTACCAATACACGGGCACCACCTACGGTTAATAAACATAGCCAAGCAAATATAAACGGCATAGTACGGGGTATATCTATACCTATCAAAAAGGCAATTAAAACCAAACTAACTGTAGTTATAACGGTACCTAATACTATTGCCCATATGGCTTGAGAGTTCATGTACCTAAGTACTGCACGATACAAACCTAAACTTATAAATGTATATAAGCTTACAGGTATCAACACCGCTAATAAAAGCCAATTATCTAAACGCTGCAGTGGTTCAAAGCTATCAAGCCTTACAATAAGGGCTAACCAAAAAGCGATTACAATAAATAACGTATCGATAAACAAAGTAATAAGGCGTTTTTTAGCGCGAGATGCATTTAAAATAGAGCGTATAAAGCTATCCACTGACAGTTCCTTTTATAATTAAGGTGCTAGGTTTCAAAAATAATAGTTATGGCGAGTAATCTTCAGCTATTAGCCAAAATAATATACAACATAAAAAGCAGCAAACAAGAGTAAATGAAAGGCCGCTAAACCGCTTTAATTTATAAAGCGTAGCGACCTCTTTACTTGTTAGTAGGCTTTTTATTTAACTAATTATATGAAAATCTATTTTGTTGCGAGACTAAAGACTTCTTTGATTACTTGGGTTGTTTTGGCTATTTCCGCTTCAGTAAGCGTTGGGTGTACTAAAAACATGATGGAAGTTTCACCTAGTTCTACGGCATTAGGTAAACGTTTTTCTGGGCGCCATGGTGTGTTGTCAAATGCTTTTTCAAGATAAACTTCAGAACAACTGCCCTGAAAACACGGTACACCGCGCTCTACAATCGCATTAACAATACGGTCACGGTTCCAATTTTTTGCCAATTGCTCAGGCTTAACAAACATATAATGTTTATATTCTGCGTGCTCGCTGTGCCCTGGCACTGACACTAAGCGAATACTACTAAAACCACTTGCGGCTTCGTCTAGCTGAGCACCGTATGCTTGGCGTTTTGCTGTCCAATCACTCATACGTGTTAATTGTATGCGACCAAGCACAGCTTGCATCTCTGTCATGCGCCAATTAGTACCAAAGCTTTCATGCAGCCATCTAAATCCTGGTGGGTGCTCACGGTTATAAATAGCATCAAAGCTTTTACCGTGATCTTTATAGCTCCACATAGTTGACCATAACTCTTTTGAGTTAGTGGTTACCATGCCGCCCTCGCCGCCAGTTGTCATTACTTTATCTTGGCAAAAACTCCATGCACCAACATGCCCAATACTGCCAACAGACTTACCTTTATATTTAGCACCATGCGCTTGGGCACAGTCTTCAATTACATAAAAGCCATGCTCTTTACTCAATAACATTATATCGTCCATTTCAGCAGGCATACCTGCTAAATGTACAACAATAACCGCTTTTGTTTTCGGTGTAAGTACTGCTTTAATACTAGCGGCTGTAATTGCTTGGCTATTTAAATCAACATCAGCAAATACCGGTGCTGCACCCGCAGTAACAATGCTTGACGCAGATGCTAAAAATGTACGAGGCGTAGTTATTACTTCATCGTCAGCGCCTACATCTAAGGCTTTAAGTGCTAAATCAAGTGCTAAAGTGCCATTACCAAGCGCTATGGCATATTCACTATCAGCCCAAGTAGCAAACTCTTTTTCAAATTCACGGCCTTCAGTGCCAGTCCAATAATTAACTTTATTCGATAAAATTACACGACTAACGGCATCGGCCTCTTGCTGAGTAAAACTAGGCCAAGGAGAAAATGGGGTATTTAACATGATGTTCCTATTAATTTATATAGAAATGAGGTCTTATTCATTGCGGTACTGCAGGAGAGCCAAATGCAGTAACGTTATCCGGTATATTTTTTATAACAGTACTACCCGCACCAATCATACAATTGTCACCAATTACTATTAATTGTTTAATTTGGCTACCAATGCCAACCCAACTTTTACTACCAATAATAACCCCGCCCGCCAAAGCAGTATTAGGGCAAATATGAGTAAAGTCACCAATAGCACAGTCATGCTCAATAATAGTTGAGGTGTTAACTATGCAGCCAATGCCTATATTGGCAAACGCATTAATAATAGCACCAGCAAAAACGACACTTCCCTGCGCTATTGTAGCGTATTGGCTTATAACAGCTGTGGGGTGAATTAATGTTATTAAATTAAAATTATTTTGTTGTAACAACTGTATTTTTTGCTGGCGAATATCGTTATTGCCAATAGCAACAACAACGTCACTAGAGGCTGTGCTTGTATTGTTTAACGCTATTAAATCGGCACAAGTACCATGTATAGGCCAGTGTTCAATATGTGTTTTACTTGGGTAGGCATCATCATAAAAGTTAACAATAAAACCAAGCTGTTCGGCAATATCGGCAATTACTTTACCATGGCCACTGGCGCCAACTATCGCTAACTCTTTAGTCATTATTAGAACCTTTAAATGGCTCAATAGTCACATGCCCGTCAGCGCTTATGCCTTCGCGTACAAATACTTTTTTTACGGTAAGTAATAAAATTTTAATATCGAGTAAAAAGCTTTGGTTATTAACATACCAAACGTCTAGTTTAAACTTTTGCTCCCAACTAATGGCGTTGCGCCCATTAACTTGAGCCCAACCAGTTATACCTGGGCGCACATTATGTCGGCGTGCTTGCTCGCTACTATATAACGGTAAATACTGCACTAATAAAGGCCTAGGACCTACTAAACTCATATCGCCTTTTAATACATTAAACAAGCCTGGGAGTTCGTCTAAACTGGTAGAGCGTAAAAAAGCACCAAACTTAGTCATACGCTCATCATCAGGCAGCAAATTGCCATGCTTATCTTTACCATCAAGCATGCTTCTAAACTTCATCATTTTAAATACATTGCCATTCAAACCAGGGCGATTTTGAGTAAATAAAATAGGCGAACCTAATTTAAAACGAATGAGTACAGCAACCACAATTATTACAGGTAATAAAATAAGTAATGTAAAAAGAGCAACTAAAAAGTCAAAGAGTCGTTTCATTTACTCAGCCCCATAATATCCATTAATTCGGCATTTACTTTATGAACATCAAACTTATTTTCAACCATAGTTCTGCTAGCCTCAGCCATTCGTTGCCACTCTAAAGGGTTTTCGATAAACCATATCATTCTATCAACCAGTTGCTCTACATTTGCTTTTTCGACTAACCAACCATTTTCGCCATTAATAACGGTTTCACGACAACCTGGTACATCTGTAGTTAAAATAGGTCTCCCTGTTGCCATTGCCTCTAAAACTGTACGAGGTAAACCTTCATGATACGAAGGCAACACAAAAATACTACAGTCATCAATAAAAGGACGAACATCACTCGTTTCACCTAAATAATCAACTGAATTATTTTGGTTTAACTTTGTTAGCTCTTCTAGTGAAATACCATCTGGTGAGGGATCTTCAGGGCCAACTAGCTGAAATACTGCTTGTGGGTAATGTTGTTTAATTATATTCGCAGCTTTAACATACTCACGTATCCCTTTATCACCCAATAACCGAGCAATAAGTAAAAATTTAGGTGTTAAAGGCAGAGGTTTTACCTCAAAGTACTTAACATCAACGCCAGAGCCATTTACAACAGCCGTTTTATGTTCAGGCACTATGCCTAAATCAATAAAAACCTGTTTGTTGTCGGGGTTTTGAAAAATGACTTTATCCGCTTTCTTTAGAGCTGTTTTATATAAAATAACAACTAACTTCATCAAAAGGTTCTTTTTCCAATTGCCTCTTTGAAAAGCAAATCCTAAGCCGGTTACTAGCGCATAAAAACGGCAATTTGGCAAACAGCGCGCAGCAAAGGCTCCCCAAATAATTGGCTTAATTGTATAAGCTAAAATCACATCTGGTTGTTGCGCTTTAAAAATCTTTTTTAAAGCCTTAAAGGTCTTAAAGTCCTCTCTTGGATTTAAACCACTTCGACTAACAGGGTAATCAATATAATTCGCACCTAATGCTTCAACAGCGTTAATATCGGTAGCTGTTGCTCCTGATGCTAATGCTTTAACCGAGGTGCCTATATCATTAAAGCATTGAAGTAATTGCCCTCTAAAATTATATAATGAAGAAGAAAGAGTACCGATTATTATTAATTTCATTTTTCAACAATTTCACTTATAAAATCAAAGCGTTTTCTTTGTAAAGTGTCAAACGCATACTCTTTAGCCCTATTTTTATTTATCTCACTTTGCTCTATTCTCAACTCGTAAGAATCTAATAATTTTTTAATTCTATCAGCTAGTTCTATAGGGGACTTCGGTTTACACAAAAAAGAATCATCGATTAGCTCCGGTATACCCCCTACGTTAGTAGCAACACATGGCAGACCTAAAGACATCGCTTCTATTAAAGATCTTGGCAATCCTTCTGTATGACTTGGTTGTACATAAATATCACATTCTTTAAGCCAATTTAATATCGGGACTCCTCCCTTTATCGACTCATGGAATGAAATTTGCTTGCCTAAACCAAGCTCTAAAGCCTGCTGCTTATATAGTTCTTGATTGCCCCCACCCAAAATATGTAATTCTATACCTTTATGAGATGAACTTATTAGCGCTAAAGCAGATATCAAGTCCTGTAGGCCCTTATATTTACAATTAAGAGAGCCTATAAACTTAATAACTTTAACGTGATCTTTTATCTCTACAAAACTGTCTACAGGATATAACTCAACATTAGAAGCGGATATACTAGAGCCTTGGCATGGATACCTGTATTGAAGAAATTTTTTCGTAACATAAATAGCGTTGCTTGATTTTGATAAAGTAGCTCTTAGTTTATAAGCTTCAAAAGGGGCGATCAAATAACCCTTTATTGAACCGTGATTTCGCATTGCATCGTAAGGACAACCTACAACTTCAACTAAGACCTTCTTTTTATGTTTAATAGCTATATCAAAAGCAATACTGCCCAAAAAGCTTGGTAAGCGACATACTACAAAGTCAACATCTTTGATTATACTCTCTATATAGCCTTTAATTTTATAATTAAAAATTCTATCGATTAGTGTGATATTCGGTATACAGTTAAATTTCACTTCACTAAGAGTCGTTTCATTTAAGTTTTCAATATCTTGGGGGCAAAAGACTTCTTTTTCTCTAGCAATGACAACTAATTCATTTGAAACATTAAGATAGCGTTTCCACGTCCTATCGGTTAATTTCCCATCACTAAAAAATCGTCCACCATATTTCTTAAATGTATGATCATGAATAAAGGCTGTTTTCACTATATATTCCTTATCTTTTTAGCAGGAACACCTGCATATATAGATTTTTCATCAAGCAGTCCCTTTACAACGCTTCCGGCCGCAACTATCGTACGGGTGTTAATTTTAACTCCGGCAAGTACTCTAACACCACAACCAATCCAAACATCTTTAAATATTACAACTTCTTTTAATATAGTTGGATTATATTTAATTGGGACCTCCAAGTTTTCCCAAGTATGTTCAAAAGAGATAATAGATGAGTTGTGAGCTATAGATACATTGTCACCGATGTTAACGCCACCGGAGGCATCAATATAACAATTGGCATGAATACTAATGTTACTTCCCAGAATCAATGATTCAAAATTTTTTATTGTAACGTTTTTGCCCACATAAATATTTTTACCCACCTTTTTTGCAAGAGAAGCTAATACTACATACCTTATTAAAACAGATAGTTTTCCTTCAAATACATTTGATATATTCCAAATGAAATATCGAATAAACTTGGGTAATAAACGAAAAAAATAAACTAGGATCTTTATTAATGGTGTCAGATAATAAAAAAGCTTTCTACCGGTCATTATACTATCCCTACTATGCTTTCATAATTGAAATATAGAAATCAGAAAGTAACTTTGATGAACGTTCAATATTAAAAGTACTTTCACTACAACGGTTATAAGATTCCACCTTACCTAACTTCCCCTCAGAGCTACCTAAAGCCTCTATCCAAACTTTTATATTATCTAAAGGTAATCTCAATATATTTTCATGTACTATATCAGCTTCTCTAGGTATTTTATCTGATATAATGCAGTTAAGACCAGCAGCTTGCGCTTCTATAAAGGCTAAGCCTAAACCTTCGAAAATAGATGGAAATATGAACCCATCAGAGCTTTTTAATAAATAAGGAATATCATCACGATTTCCTAACAGAGTAACTCGGTTAGACAAATTAAGTTCTTTTATTTGCTCTTCAATTTTTATTCTAAGCTTTCCTTCACCAACAATGATTAAATGAGCATTGACATTAGAAAATAGATCTAATAAAAAAAGATGATTTTTTTGCTCAGTCAAAGATCCAATAGTTATAAAGGTTTTAAAGCTTGCATTTCCAACATCACTACTTTCTAGTTGATAATTAAACTTATTTAAGTCTATACCACAATGAATAATTTTAACTTTATTCGTATTGCTTGAACCAAAAAGGTCTTGGGCTGCATCAACGCTAGCGGCTACTTTATTAGTTTTAAAAACTCTAAAAACACATTTAGAAAAGAGTGAGTAAAAATTATCTTTCGTTCGTTTTCTTAAATCATAGTGGCCTTTGATAAATCTTTTGTCATTATGAGAATGCGCAATAAATTTAACTTTTGAGAACAATAAAGCAAGGCGTACAAAAGCTGAAAAACGATATAAGTGTGAGTGGACTATAGAGACATTATTATATTCTATAAACTCATTTAATTTTTTCTGAAACTTAATAACACCAGATTTAAGCGTAATATCGGTAATTACATCTCCGTTAAATTTAGAATACCATTTACCTTTCTCACCTGAGCAGGCAATTATTACATGCTCGTTTTCAGTATCTTCGTGCGAAATATCTATCAACCATCTTTCAATGCCGCCAGGATCTAGCTTACTTATAATATGTATAACTTTCATACTCACCTAAATTTAAATAATCGTAAAAAATCACGAAATGCCAATAGCATAAAAAAATATAACAAAGGGGCAAATGGTACTACATGTACAAAATGCCATAGGATAAATACACAAAGCAATAGTAGCGACTTTAAATTAATTAAAAATTTATTTGCAAAAAAAAGTGCTGAAATGTAGAAAAAAATCAACATGGGAATACCCCATAGTTTGAAATTAGATACAAATTCGTCGACTATAGATGTTGTTAATGACCAACCATTCAGCGCTGGACCTTTATCATTCCAAACAAGAGAGTTCGTAAGGTACTGCGCATAAGGATAAGGTTTTTTTTCAAATATACTTCTTGGAACATAAATAGCTATTGAACCCAAAAATGTTTGACCTGGATAATCTAATATGTCGTCGCCCAATACTATTGTTTTATAAATGGAATATTTTAATATATCATCTCGACCAAACTCAATCCTATATTGTAAATATTCATCTATCACTCTCCCATCATCATATTTTATGTTATTAGCGTAAAACATATATGATGATAAAAAAATAACGACTCCACAAAACAATTTTATTTTATTAAGAATGCTACTAGCTTTAGCATAATAATAATCCATTAAAAAGTATGCTAAAAATATAAACATCACAGTTCTTTTGTTATTTAAATAAACGTCTAAAACAAGAGCTATTAACAACAACGTAGACTTGACGCTAGTGATTTCCCTGCCTTCTATAAACCTTAAATAAGTTATAATTAAAGCTGATAGCAAAGTAAAGTTTATGATCAGATTGTGGAAAACATACACTGGTGTACCTAAATAACCTCTAATTTCACCATAATTAAAATACACACTAGGAACTGGGGATAGAAACAGCAGTAAAAAAGGAACTAATATTAAAAAATAAAGTGTAAGTCTGATCAATTTACTTGGTTTGTTAAATAAATCACTATCGTTTAAATTATATTTTCGCAGTTTGACCTGAGAAAATAACAATATGGTATTTAGCAAAAAAACAACTAGCATATAAATAAAATTAGTTTCTAAATTTTCATAGGCTAATTTTAAATTATAAAACTTTGTTTCATAGTTCGGCATTCCATAAATAACATCAAGGTATGTATGAAGAGAATATAAAATAAAAAAAACAGGAGAAAAGATAATTGCTGAATTAACTTTTCGATTTAATAAACTCAAAAATGAATGAATCAGGCTTGCAGCTGAAACTAATATAATCAAAAATTGTAAAACTAACACTTATCACCACTCACACGAAGTTTGATAAAGAACCGATAGTAGCTAACTACAAATTGTATAAAAAAGATTAAGGAAATAGTCATCAGAAAACCAAAAAGACCATTAGCAGACAGTGCATAAGCGCCTATAAAATAGGTTAAAATCAGTAAAAAGAGAAACATATATGGCTGAAATTTAAAGTCTCTAATTGCACTACAGCAATACCCCAAATACGAGGAAAGATATGTAAAAAAAGCAATAAGTGAATAAGCGTACAATTCAACTTTCGAAATTTTCATTTCAGATGAAAACAATAACGTAGCTACAGCCTCCCCTATTAATATAATTACTATGGCAGCTATTACTGAAAAAATAAGAACTATACTCAAACCTTTAAAAAAAGTTTTTTTCACAATGCTCATTTTCTTATTGTTAAAGTTACTAGAGATAATAGGAACGTACACTTGTGCTAAAGATTGAACGACTACATTACCTGCATTTAATAGATATAAAAAAGAAACAAATAACCCAACCTCAGTATAATTAAATTCAGTCTCGATTAAAAAACGAGGTAAAACTGATTTAAAGGATAAAAGACCGGCAGTAATAGCTAATGGAAAACCAATTTTAAAAAAAATACTGTAAGCCAAATTGAATGGCAATGTCATTTTGAAAAAATTGTTAAATCTATCGTAAAAAAATAAAAATGAAAGATTTACAAAAAACAGTAACAACACTGATATGTTTAATTCTCTGGATATATATAGAGCACAAAAAAAGGTTAATGCTCCGAACAAAGATCTAAACAGTCTTGATTTAGCAATTATAAGGTGTTCATGATCTCTTTGTCTAAGCCCATATTTATATTCATAAACACTTTCGACTATTTTCAGCATGTATAAAACTGAGACCAAAATTAGGAGCTCTGAGTCATAAAAAAAACAAAATGTAATAGCAAGTAACATTCCAATAAATTGAGATAATAATATATAGTTTATCAACCCCTTTATATTGTCATTTTCATGGGTCACCGCTATTTGTCTGATACCAAAATTAAAAACCATATTTACTGGAACAACTATGCCCAGTGCAATCGCATATATACCGGCTAGATCAAGGCCTAAAAACTGGGTTATACTTATAAGAATCAGCCATTGCCCAAGAACATAGGCAATAGCTCCCCCCAAAGAATAAAATAGATTACTCATTAATAAACATTACATACCATGGCATTGCTTTGCTAATACCTTTTAATATTTTGTATTCTGGTGCGTAACCTAGGTTATTAACGGCTTTACTTACATCTGCTTGCGAATGACGGACATCACCCGCTCTGAAATCACGGTATATTGGCTCTTTCGTTATATATATATCGCATTCTTTAAGTGCAGACTGTATTGATTTGTATAAATCGTTAAGTGTTGTACGATCACCTACAGCTACGTTATATACATTATCTTTTGCTTCATCTGATGCTGTTGCAGCAAGTATATTCATTTGTACTGTATTTTCGATAAAACAAAAATCACGGCTAGTTTCACCATCACCATTTATAAATACGTCTTCGCCCTTAATCATATCGGCAGTCCACTTAGGGATTACCGCTGCGTATGCTCCGTTAGGATCTTGGCGTTGACCAAAAACATTAAAGTAACGTAAGCCGATAGTTTTAAAGCCATATGTTTTTGCATAAACACCCGCATATAACTCATTCACATATTTAGTTACTGCATAAGGCGAAAGCGGATTACCAATATTTTCTTCAACTTTTGGTAATGCTGGATGGTCACCATACGTAGAGCTGCTTGCAGCATAAGTAAAGCTTTTTACTTTAGCCTCTTTAGCTGCTTGTAACATATTTAAAAAGCCAGTGATGTTTGCTGCATTCGTTGTAATAGGATCGGCAATTGAACGCGGTACTGAGCCTAACGCGGCTTGGTGCAATACATAGTCAACACCTTCACCATTATTAGCTAATGCTGTTTCGCAATCTTGATAATTACGAATATCACCTTCAATAAACTTGAAGCCTTGCCACTGCTCTGCAGTTACTAACCCTTGCACTTCATCAAGGTTATGCTGATGGCCTGTTGCAAAATTATCGAGCCCAACTACTTTTTGATTTAACTTTAATAAATGCTCTAAAAGGTTTGAGCCAATAAAACCAGCAACACCTGTCACTAACCAAGTTTTAGGAGAAGAAAGCAGTTCTATTTTAATTTGTTCGTAACGAGTCATAATATTCCTTGTGTGAGCTTAGGGCTGCACAAAATTCAAGCCTGTGAATGGTATCTATCTTAAAAGCGTGGGGGAAATCCACGCTTGCAATTATTACAAACGCATATCAACACTTTGCTTTGGTAGTACATATTTTAGATCATAAAGTACATGTTCAGCTTTACCAAGTGCACGAATTTGCTCTGCGCCCATTTCTTTAAATTCGTTATGACCTACGGCAAGAATAATTGCATCGTAATTATTTTGTTTAGGCTCTGTAGTTAAGCTTAACCCATACTCATGTTGTGCTTCATCGTTTGAACACCACGGGTCTACTATATCAACATTAATATTATATTCTTTTAGTTCGCTAACAATATCGACCACTTTTGTATTACGTAGGTCTGGGCAGTTTTCTTTAAAGGTTAAACCCATTATCAGCACGTTTGCGCCATCTACATGAATACGCTTTTTAAGCATATTTTTAACAAGTTCAGATACTACATGTTTGCCCATACCATCGTTTAAGCGGCGGCCGGCTAAAATCATTTCTGGGTGGTAACCTACGCTTTGTGCTTTGTGCGTTAAGTAATACGGATCAACACCAATACAGTGTCCGCCAACTAAGCCAGGACGAAATGGCAGAAAGTTCCATTTAGTTCCCGCGGCTTCTAGCACTTCAAGTGTGTCGATACCTAGTTTATTAAAAATAATTGAAAGCTCATTAATTAGTGCAATATTTACATCGCGCTGAGTATTTTCGATTACTTTTGCAGCCTCTGCAACTCTAATAGAGCTTGCTTTGTGTGTGCCGGCCGTAATTACTGACTTATAAAGTTGATCTACTTTTTCAGCTATTTCTGGAGTAGAACCTGAAGTTACTTTTAGTATGTTAGTTACGCGATGCTCTTTATCACCTGGGTTAATACGTTCTGGTGAGTAGCCAGCGAAAAAGTCTTCATTGAATTTAAGACCTGAGAATTTCTCTACTACCGGTAAGCATGCCTCTTCAGTAGCACCTGGGTATACGGTTGATTCATAAATTATTATATCGCCTTTTTTAACCACTTTACCTAGCATTTCACTCGCTTTTATAAGTGGCGTTAAATCTGGCTGCTTATGCTCATCAATTGGAGTAGGTACTGTAACAATATATACATTACAACTTTCAAGATCTGACACTGTATAAGAGAAATTAAGTTGCGGGGATTGTTTAAGCTCTTCGTCACTTACTTCAAGCGTTGAGTCATGGCCGCCTTGTAATTGTGCAATTCGACCTTGATTAATATCGAAACCTGTCACTGGAAATTTTTTACCAAATTCAACTGCTAATGGAAGGCCTACATAGCCTAAACCTATGATGCCAATTTTTAGGTCCGTTAATGAATCGTGCATAGTTGTACTCTCTTTGTTTAGTGATAGAGCTTCGAGCTTCGAGCTTCTAAAATTTAAATTTTACAATTAGTTTCAAGTTAAGTGATGCACTAAAAGCTAGTGTTGAGATGTATACTCGCAGGAAACAAGTACATTCTACAATCCATTTTGCTTAGGTAGCCATACACTTTTTCACGATAAAAATGCCTAAACTTTACTAGATTAGTGTGTAATAGATCACTATTAAATTGCATTTTAACAATTTAGTGTCTCAGCTATATAACAAGCCACTGAGACACTTTTTCTAAATTGAGACAGTTAATTTTAACTACCTCTTTAATACCTTGTTTTTGTACTTTATTTAAAAGTGCCCAATAGTCCCTTTATATTTTAATAATAAAGAGTTAAAAATTATTTATCACTTTTGTATTCGTAGTTGTAATACCCGTAATAGCCGTATGCATTACTGGCTTTTTTAACAACACCGTTAAAAACCACGCCCTTTACATCGATACCGTTTTGCTCAAAACGGTTGCGTGTCAGCTCTATTTCTCGCACATGGTTTTGGCCAAAACGGGTTACAAGTAATGTAGTGCCTGTATGTGCACTTACAATTGCTGGGTCGGTTACTGCAAGTATTGGAGGGGTATCAATAATTATAATGTCGTAAGCAGCGCTTACTTCTTCAACTAATTTGCTAAAGTTGCTATGCATTAATAGCTCTGAAGGGTTTGGTGGTATTTGTCCGCGCGTAATAACACTTAAGCCTTCAACCTTGGTTGGTTTAGTAACTTGCTCTAAGTTTAAACGGCCCGATAGATAATCACTTAAGCCATCGTCCCACTTTAAACCAAACTGGGTTTGTAAGTAGCCTTTACGCATATCGGCATCAATAATCAGTACTTTTTTACCGCTTTGAGCGAGTACAGAGGCTAAGTTAACCGATATAAACGATTTACCTACGCTTGGGCTTGGGCCCGATATAGCAATAATATTGTTTTTAGCTTCCATCATCGCAAAGTGCAGGCTAGTACGTAAGCTACGTAGTGCTTCTATTGCTAGGTCGGCTGGGTTATCTAACGCTAATATGCTTTTAGGTTTATTAACTTTGTTTTTGCGGGCTCGCTCAGCAAAGCCACTTAGTTTATCCTGATAATCTGAGTGCGGTACACTTGCGTATACAGGTAGGCCTAGTGCTTCAATTTCTGCAGGGTCTTCAACGCCTTTGTGCATTGCTTTTTGTATAAGCACAATAGCCACGGCTAACATGCCACCAAGCATAGTAGCCATTACCACTATTAATGCTTTTTTAGGTTTAACTGGCTTGCTGGTATTTACCTCTGCGTAGTCAATAATACGTACGTTACCTACAGTGCCTGCGCGAACTATATCAAGCTCTTGTGTTTTACTAAGTAACAATGTGTAAATTTGGTTACTTACCTCAACATCGCGCTTTAAGCGTAGTAGCTCTTGTTGAGTTTCTGGCAGGTTACCTACCTCGCCTACAAGCTCTTGTTTTTGGCTTTCAACCGCTTCTATTTGCTCAAGTATACCTTGGTACGAAGGGTGATCTTTTTTAAACTTTCGGCCAATATCTAAACGCTTTAAGTTTAGCTCTTGTAACTTGGTTTCAAGCTTTACAACTTGCTCAAGCACGCCTTGTGTTTCGAGCGTTATGTTTATTGACTGGCGCTTTATTTGGTAGTCGTTAAAGCGTTGTTCTGCGTATTCAAGCTGCTTTTTAATTTCTGGTAATTGTACTTCTAAAAATTCAAGCGACTTTTGCGCCTCTGCGCTGTTGCGCTCAACATTGCGACGTACATATATTGCTGCTACCTTATCCAGTACTTTTTCAGCATAGCTTGGTTTAGTGCTTTGTAAGCTTAAGTTAATTATGCCTGAGTCTTTGCCTTTTTCGCTTGCGCCAATTGCAGTTTGAAGGTCTAAAATAGTATTAAGGCGATCTTTACGGATAATTGTAAACTCTGTGCCAGGGCGTGCCTTTAAAGTACGGATTGTTAAGTTAAACTTACCGTTAGTTAGCTCCTCGCCCACTTTACCCGATAATATTTGCTCGCCGTCACCATTTAAAAGTGCAAGGCTATTATTAGCTTGCGCAACTAGAGTAAATGTTTTATTAACAGCAGTACGAGGTACATCAAACCTAAATACATTAATGCTCTCACCGCCCCACGCGTAGCTACTTGCGCCAAAACTTGGCTCGGCTAAGTCGCCATCTTCCATTGGGGTAAAAGTGCGGTAAGCTCGGCTACCTATAAACGGGAATAGCTTAGGCTCTGCTATAACATCAAGCTTTAAAGTGTCTACTGCCTCACCTATTATACTGCGCGACTTTAGTAGCTCTATTTCGGTTACTGCAGCCGATGTACTTTCGAACATGCCTGCCATATCGTCAAAACCAGGAACTGATGCGCCGCCGTCTTCAACTTGTATCATGGCTGTTGCTTGGTAAACGGGAGTACTTAATACTGCATAAACAACACCTACAAACATAAACAGTGCGGTTACGGCTACTATAAAATATTTACGATCGAGCAGTGCGCCTAGTAGCGCCATTAAATCAATTTCTTGCGTTGGTTGCGTGTTATTTGTGCTTTTATTATTAGCGCTACTAGCGCTATTATTCGGCTGGGCATTCATTAAATTAGCCATTCCTTATAAATACTTTTGCCAAGCGCTACACGCGCTGTCGATTAATGTATAAACGTGTTCAAAAGCCTCTTGGCTTTGGCGGTAAGGGTCTGGTATTTCGGCGTTATTAATCCATTTACCGAGTAAAAACGTTTTACCGCGCGCCTCGGGGTAACGAGCATGTACGTCGTTTAAATGGCGTTCTTCCATTACGAGTATTACGCTGTTTTGCGCAACTAAGCTTGATGTAAGCTGCTGGCCTTGGTGTGCATCCATATTAACGCCATGTGCGAGCGCTATTTGTTTTGCTTTTGCATCTGCTGGTTTGCCTTCAAGTGCTGTTAACCCAGCAGACGATACTTTAATATTTTTGCCTTCAAGCTTTTGCTTTAAAACATACTCACCTGTTGGGCTGCGGCAAATATTACCTGCACACACTACTAAAACTGAATCAAACATTTTTAAAAACCCTTAGTTTGATGAAATATCGTCTAGGCTATCAACCGATGCTACCGACGGTAATAATAAGCTAATTACACGGTTCCAACGGGCAAGTGGTGCCGATGTTACATATACAATATCGCGCGGTTGTAGTTCAAACTGCTCAGCTAATACCATTGCCGCTATATTTTTAGCATGTAATTGGTATACGTTTGCAATAACGCCGGTTTGCTCTAGGTCACTTTTACGCAGTACAAATACACCGTTAGCGTCGGCTGTATTTTCGTTTAAGCCGCCTGAGTCGCTTAGCGCTTCGGCTAAGTTTAAACCATAACGGTTAAGCGTTACTGAACCTGCTTTTTTAACATCACCTAATACAAATATTTTTTGTGCATCGTTACGGTTTACATGCACTATGTCGCCATGTTGCAATAAACGGTTTTGCGAAATGTCACCATGGGCATAAAAGTCATCAAGTTTTATAACTTCTGTTTTATCGCCACGGGTAAATGTTACTGTGCGCCAATCGGCTGCATCAGTTAAGCCGCCTGCTTGGTTTAAGGCATCAATTAAGGTAAGTGGGATTTCGGTTACTGGGTATACGCCAGGTTGTTTTACTTCACCGGTAACGTAGGTTTTTTGGCTTCTAAAGCCAACTACTTTTACGTCTACTTGAGGGTCTTCTATTACTCGGCTTAGGCGTTTTACAAGCTCGTTGCGTACTTGGCTTATTGTTTTACCTGCTGCGGGTATATTTGGTGCGTAGGCGTAAGTAATTGTGCCATCTCGTTGTACTCTAAAGCCGTCAAACTCTGCGGTACGTTGTACTGCTGCGGGTATTGTTAGCTCTGGGTGATCCCATACGCCTATTGTTAGTACGTCGCCAACACCTAGTTTGTATTCGTAGTTACTTACGTTTAAGCCATCGGTGCTTGAAATTGGTTTAGCTGCTATACGTGCTTGATTTTGTTTATTTATTAGTAGCGAGTCGATTATTTGAATGTTTACTTTTTCGAGATCTTGTTCGAGGTTTTGTGTTTGCTCGCCTGAGTCTATACCTTCAAAGTGGCTACCTGGTACTATTGTACAACCTGTCATGCTTAGTATTGCGAGTATTGATGCGAGTGATTTACAGCTTAACGCCATTGTAGAATCCCAAAATTATTTTAATATTGCACTTACTCACCAACCTTGGTGAGCACTTGTATTTTAGCCGACTAATTAAAGCATGTGCACTATTGTGAAGCAATAGTCTTTGCTTTGTAAAAGCTTTGTAACTAAGTTTTTAATTAACACTGAAATTATATCAGTATTTTCATAAGGTCTTTATGAATAAATTTAATTGATAGCCGTTTTCAGTAAAACACTTAACGCATTAATCACCAATTGTACAAAGAGAAGTGAACGATAAGCCATTTAAACAAGTGCTTTATGGCTGCTTACTTCTCTAAAGCGCAGTGTGCTCGACATCTTCAGATTAACCGCTTAAAGCTTTATTGCACAAAGAGAAGAAAATGAGGAGTAAATGAGAAGCCATTTAAACAAGTATTCTATGGCTGTTTACTTCTCTAAAGCGCAGTGTGCTCTTAACCCTTTTGTGAAGAGGTTCTATTACGAGCTTTGCTCGTCACGCCAGCAAGCTGTGCGTCTACAAGTGAACTTAGCCACGGTGTTAAACTTTGCCGTTGGGCTTTCACTTAAAAGCGCAGTGCCCTCTTAACCTCTTTGTGAATAAATCACTTAAAGCCTTATTGCACAAAGAGAAGCGAATGAGGAGTAAATGAGAAGCCATTTAAACAAGTGCTTTATGGCTGTTTACTTCTCTAAAGCGAAGCGCCCTCTTAACCTCTTTGTGAAGAAGTTCTATTACGAGCTTTGCTCGTCACGCCAGCAAGCTGCGCGTCTACAAGTGAACTTAGCCACGGTGTTAAACTTTGCCGTTGGGCTTTCACTTAAAAGCGCAGCGCCCTCGACCTATTCAGATTAACCACTTAAAGCTTTATTGCACAAAGAGAAGCGAATGAGGAGTAAATGAGAAGACATTTAAACAAGTACTTTATGGCTGTTTACTTCTTTAAAGCTCAGTGTGCTCTTAGCCCTTTTGTGAATAAACTCTATTACGAGCTTTGCTCGTCACGCCAGCAAGCTGCGCGTCTACAAGTGAACTTAACCGCGTAGCTTTAAGTGCTTTAGGCACGCTTCCGCCCTTAGGTTACAGTTCCTAGTTACTGATATAAAACTATTTTTTCGCGGCATAAAGCCGCTGCTACGTTTTTAGTTATTATTGCTTAATATCTTTATTATCTACACTTACTTCAATTTTTTGATTAAGTAAGTTAATTAGTAAAATACTGCGCAAGTCGCCATCGGGCTCTTTGTATATTGCTTGTATATTACTGAATGAATCGTTATTCACACTGACTACATCACCTGTTTTTGGTATTTGTGATTCAGTAGTGTGTGAACGTTCATTTTTTAGCTGGTCAATTATGTGCTTAGAAACCAACTGGTAATTTGCTCCATAAGAAACAAAACCGCCTATTCCACGGGTGTTTTTTACAGCAGAAAAATTACCATTTTTTGATTCAAAGCATACAAATAAATAATTAGGGAATAAAGCAGTGTGTTTGACGGTCCGACGACCTTTAACCAACCTTTCGGTAGTTAATTTGGGGTAAAACGCTTCAATCCCTTGATTTTGCAAGTTAGTTTTGGCTCGTTCTTCTTGCTTTGGTTTGCATACGACTAAATACCAACATTCCATAGTAGCCCTTAATACATAACTAAATTGCAAAAAATACAATTCCAAACTAAACAGCGGCGACATTATAGCCAACATAGAGTGCCTATGTAAATACGCCTTAGTGGTTAATAGCCACTCACTTTAATAAATATTGTTATTGAGTTTAAAGGGAGTAAAGGCTTTAACGCTAGTTTAGTACCTATAAAGCCATGTTTAGATTGGGCTAAACAAAAGTTTAGCCGCGAAAATTTATTAAAAAATTTAATTAATATTTTTTAATAAATATACAAGTAAGAGCGCGAAGTAAATTCGCACCTACAAGTTGGTACATATTTGTAGGTGAGGTTTTATACCTCGCTTTTTGGGAGTTAATACAAGAGCACGAAGTAAATTCGCACCTACAGGTTGGTATATATTTGTAGGTGAGGTTTTATGCCTCGCTTGTTGTTAGGAGTTAAAACGTGAGCGCGAAGTAAATTCGCACCTACCGGTTGGTACATATTTGCAGGTGAGGTTTTATACCTCGCTTTTTTAGGTGTTAAAACATGAGCGCGAAGTAAATTCGCACCTACCGGTTGGTACATGTTTGTAGGTGAGGTTTTATACCTCGCTTTTTTAGGTGTTAAAACATGAGCGCGAAATAAATTCGCACCTACTGGTTGGTACATGTTTGTAGGTGAGGTTTTATACCTCGCTTTTGGTAACGCTAGGTTGGTTGAGCGCGAAGTAAATTCGCACCTACAGATAATATGCTGAAGGTGAGGTTATTAATTTAGCTCAAGCGTTAGAACCTTGAATAATTATGGCTTTACTTCTACCTTAAAATTCAATGTAACAAATTGATGACAAGGAAGCACAATGCAAATACTTCACCACGGAGCGGTTAATGGCGTTACTGGTTCGTGCCACGAGCTGGTAGTTAATGAGCAAACAAGTGTGCTTATTGATTGCGGATTATTTCAAGGCGAAGACTCTAAAGCCGACCTTTCAATTGAGTTTAATATTACCCATGTTACTGCGCTTATTGTTACCCATTGCCATATTGACCATGTTGGTCGAATACCTTACTTATTAGCAGCCGGTTTTAAGGGCCCTATTTTTACAAGTATTGCATCGGCCAGCTTATTACCTTTAGTAATGGAAGATGCTTTAAAAGTGGGTGTAACCCGCGACCCTAAAATTATAGCTGCCTGCTTAAGCTTATTAAATAAACGTATAGTTGCTGTAGATTATAAAACGTGGTTTGAACTACCTTGCAAAGGGCTCAATAAAGCTAAAGCGAGATTTCAGCGTGCGGGCCATATATTGGGGTCGGCTTACGTAGAAATTGATATTACAAATGGTGATAACAACAAACACCGTGTTGTATTTTCAGGAGACTTAGGTGCGCCATATACCCCGCTACTCCCTTCGCCTAAGCCGCCCTATAAAGCCGATACTCTAGTTATTGAATCAACCTACGGTGATAAAAATCATCAAGGCCGTAAAGAGCGTACAAAAACGCTAAAAAGTATTATTGAACGCGCCGTAGCCGACAACGGTGTTGTTTTAGTACCTGCTTTTAGTATTGGCCGCACACAAGAGCTGCTATACGAGCTAGAGCAACTCATACATAGCTCATCTAAAAAGTCTAAGTGGCGAGACATTCACGTAATACTCGACTCCCCTATGGCAGCCAATTTTACTGAGCAATACAAAAAGTTTAAGCACTTATGGGATAGCGAGGCCAAACGCAAAGTTGCAAATGGTAGGCACCCGCTCGATTTTAAAAATCTAACTACGGTTGATTCACACAAAGAGCACATGGCTATTATTAATTATTTAAGTTCGCGGCAAACACCAGCCATAATATTAGCGGCAAGCGGTATGTGCACAGGTGGCCGAATAGTTAATTATCTTGAGCGATTTTTAAATGATAAAACCACCGATGTATTATTTGTAGGTTACCAAGGTAATAAAACTTTAGGCCGTGAAATTCAAACATATGGACCACGTAATGGGTATGTTTTTATAAATGATGCTCGCATTACTATAAACGCAAAAGTACATACAATTAGCGGGTACAGCGCCCATGCCGATCAAAACGGATTAATTAAGTTTGTTACGGGTATGCATAAAAAGCCAAGCCTGATAAAAATTGTGCATGGAGATGATGATGCTAAAGCTGCTTTGGCAGATAAGTACAGGGCTGTTTTGGACCGAGGTGCAATTATAGAAATTGGAAAGTAGTTTATAACAGTAAATATTTATAGATCTATTTTTACTGTAAGTACAACTTTTGAGTTGAATTAAATGTAATCAAGGTAATTACGCAGTATGTATATCGAAATTTGAAGTGGTAGTCTAAAGTAAATCCCCGTAATAGCTCCTACACCAGTGCGGTGGCTAATAACTTTTAAATAATAAATTAAGTTTACCTAGCACTAAGAAGGCAATTATATTGGTGCAATTGTGAGAGTTCTTCGATTAACTGAATTTTTAAGTGAGCTATCGTCTTAAGCTAAATTATTAACAGCGTGGACTGTCCAGCCACCTTCTCATTTCAAAAATTTAAATTCACTTTGTAAGTAATTACCTAATTTTTTTACTTGCTGAGTAGCGACTTGGGTTATTCAGTTTAGTCACAAAGCTTAAGTTACTATATAAATAATCATTATTGTATTAATCGATGACTCGTTTTATGTTTTCACTATTAAATTTAGGTATTAAAAATAATCGCCATGTTAAAGTGACTTTTTGGCAGAGATAACGCTGGCAATTTAAAAATACGGCAGTACTTAACAGATATTAAACTTTAGTCGAGCAGATAAAATGTGATTTTAAGACAATATTAATCACCCCTTTCTGTCGAGGCTTACTAAATACCAGCTATCGGTATATATAACTAAAAATTTCTATTACCAATAGCTGCAATTTCAAACCGGAGATTCTTCCATTTATTTAACGATTGAGCTTTTAAATATGAATATCAAAATTTTATATTAACGTCTTTCCACACTTTCTAGTTGGTTACTTTGCACCAAACCCCGTTAGCATTGTCCTGATGGTTTTAAATACAATATTAAGATCAAGCCAAAAAGATAAGTGTTTAATATAATAAAGGTCATATGCTAACTTTTCTTTTGTTGAATCCGTATCATCAGCATAACCTTGTACAGTTTGCGCCCAACCAGTTATACCTGGCTTTACTATATGCCTATAGCCATAAAATGGAATTTCTTGTTCAAATAGCTTAACAAAAGATTCTTGTTCAGGCCGTGGGCCAATTAATGCCATATCACCTTTTAGAACATTAAAAAACTGTGGTAATTCGTCAATTCTTACTTTTCGAATCACCTTACCTATGCGAGTTATTCTAGCATGCTCTTCAGTAGCAAACTTATCCTCTGCACAACTAGTTTTTACCGTCATACTTCTGAATTTATAAATTTTAAAAACTCGACCAGCTTGTCCTACACGTTCTTGCGTAAATATAACAGGGCCTCGACTTTCTAATCGAATAGCAATAGCTGTAAGAACCATAATTAAAAGAGTTAGGGGGAGTGTTAAAACAATAATTACAGTCTCCCAAAGGCGCTTAAATATTTGATAAATTGGATTAGGCTGTAAGGTACCAATTGAATTGTCAGATAAATGTTTTATTTGCACCTTTCCATCAATCATCTCTTTGATACTATCCGCATGGAAAACTGGGATGTTATTAAGGCTGCAATCAGCAATAAACTTCTCTTGATGATGAGTAATATTTTTGTGGAGATCAACAACTAAGCCATCCTTAATTGCAGATTGCCTATATGGTTCAGTTAAAAAGTAAACGTCGAGGTTTTCATGGTCAATTAGATCTTGCGTGTCAAAGTTATCTATTACATGTAAAGTAAGCTTTTTATGTCCTGTTCTCAAAATAGTAGTAATAAAAAGCCAAACAAAACTAAAAGCCGCTCCTATTGCTAAAAGATATAAAGAATAATCAAACCGTAATAATAATATTAGAGATAAAGAGATACCATAAACAGAAAATATTACAGGTATTATATAATATTTACGATCAACTAATAGATACTTTGCAACTAAAGGTAAAGCGAATGCCGTTGCCAAATAACTCCCACACACTAAAATAAGCGAGTTTCTAACAGACTCTTCAGATATTGGATACATTGAAGATAAAACAACACATATTGATGTGAAAACGATACCAAGAAAATGGCAAATATATGAATTAGAAAAAAGTTTATTCACGTTGAAATCTTTTGGTTGATAAAAATAATATACATTGACATGCACCATCCTTGTAGAATTTAGCATTAACGGCTTGATTCTCTGAGTATTATACTTGAAGTAGAGTCAGATGAGCAATCTAGCTATAAAAAACTTTGCAATTATTTGTAACCAGAATTATAAATTCTGTGTAAAATCTTTCATCATTTGATAACCATTAGCATGAAATAGCTTAAATAATTGCATAAGAAAGTATGTTAGATTATTTTTTTCTATTTTCTACATACAATTTTTTTAAAGCTGTTCCAGCTTTAATACTTTGCGTGGCTACGCTTCCAAGTACCTCATGTAAGTACTTGGGAGCTAAACCATAACCAGGTCTAATACTTTTTACATTTTCATGTGTAAATAACTCGCCTTCAGCAACATCTTTTACCACATACAGTGAGCGTCTGAATATTGCATTGCCTTTTTCACTCTCTTTTCGCTCGTAATTTACTTTACCAACCGCTTCCCATGCTATTTTAGAGTCTCTACATAATTGTAATAACTCTGGCTTTTCTAGTGAGAAACTATCATCCGGTCCACCACCATCTCTATTAAGCGTTACATGCTTTTCTATTAAGCATGCGCCTAACGCCACTGATGTAATAGCCGTCGTATTATCAATAGTATGGTCTGATAGACCCGTTAATACATCAAAACGTGTGGCCATATCTGCAACAGTCGCCAAATTATAATCGCCTGATGGCGCTGGGTAACCACTTACACAATGCAGTACAACAAGCTCTTTACACCCTGCATTTTTTGCTGTTTCTACTGCTTCACGTATTTCTTCTTCGTTCGCCATACCCGTTGAGATAATCATTGGCTTACCAGTCTTCGCAACATACTCGATTAATGGTAAATCGATGGCTTCAAATGACGCTATTTTGTACGCAGGAGCACCAAGCTCTTCGAGTAAATCAACGGCAGTAAAGTCAAACGGCGAGCTAAAAATAGTGATACCTAACTCTTTGGCTTTTTCAAATAAAGGTTTATGCCATTCCCACGGCATGTGCGCTTCTTCATATAAGTCATACAGTGTTTTACCATCCCACAACCCACCTTTAATTAAGAATTCAGGGTTATCGCTTTTCATTGTTATGGTATCAGGGCGATAAGTTTGCAGCTTCATTGCATCTGCACCACACTCTTTTGCCATTTCCATTATTTTGTAGGCATTTTCGATATCACCGTTATGATTCGCTGACATTTCAGCAATGATATACGGCGTATAGCCAGGGCCAATTTTTCTGTTATCGATAGTAATAAATTTATTCATAAATCCCTCACTCCACAGGTTGTCGAGTAAATTGCTCTTCATTAATTCGTTGGTAGCCAGCTCGGCTAAACAAAGCTTGTGATGCTGCATTTTCTTTTAGTACAACAGCATGTATAATTTTTGTAGGATGTAATATATCTACTTGTTTTAAAGCTAGTTTCGCAACCCCTTTACCAAAGTGCTCTGGTGCTATAAAGATGGAAATGGTATACGTATCTACGGCTGTCATATCTAACCTGACTACACCTACAGGAGTCGTTTTTTCATCTGTGCTATTGGTTAGCTCAATGACATAAAAGTAGTCATTTTTACTTGCTAGCTTTTTAGTCATCCAAGCCCGATGCTCAGCCAAACTCGGAACGTCTTTATTAAGTGCATAACGACGTGTTTCGGGTTTACATTGCCAAGCATACACCTGTTCAACATCAAGCTGTGTCGCTAATCTTAGGGTTAGTGAACCGCTAAATAATTGAGTAATATGCTTCATTAATCGCTTAACACCTTGCCCATCACATAACTGCAGGTTTATTATTCGCATTTTTGAATAGTCTGCAATTAACTGCTCATAGGCCTTCATTAAATTTCTACTAATCGCCTCTAACTCAACGCTAATTGCAGCACCAACTGCTTCTAAATTTCTACAAACAGTCTGCTGGTTATCTGCAAGCGGAATAACAATACTTGGTAACCCGACACAAGCACGTTCCCATGACGTTGAGCCTGGCGCGCCAATGGCAATATCATGTTCACACATGAGAGTAGCCATGTCATCTACAAAATCGATGTGAGTCAACCACGCGCTATGCTTTACAGCAAACTCTGTAACACTTTTATAGTGAGGTGATTTAGGGCTAAGCAATACAGTCGTTATTGGCGGGTTAACGCTTTTCTTTAAAACATCAAGTACATGCAATGTCGCATTGGGGGCATCTATCCCCCCCATAGATAATAATAAACGCGGTGTATTCGATAATGTATTTAAAGCTACCAATTGTGATGAATGTCGATGCGAAAAGTGAGTATTTATAATAGCATATTGCGTGCCTGTTAAGACGGTGGCCTTAGAGTTTAATAAATGATATTCGCTTGGCTCTCTAAGCAATGTTTGATCTATAATCAAGTCTGCAGCGTGCTCTCTTACTAAATCGTCAATTGCAATAATTTTACAGTTATACGCTTTTCTTACTACCTTATGCCACTGTGCACCAATACCATAGTGGTCTGTAATAACTAAATCAGGACTATCAAATGCAGTAGCGCATTCTTGGGCATCATCACACTCAGTGACTTGCAACCACGCGGCATAATCCGCAGTCGAGGTTGGTACTAGCCAATTTGCAGGTTGCTGTAATTCATAAATAGAGAAACCACGCTGCTTTATAAATGTGACTAAATCACCGTTTTGCGGGCGGGTGGCAAATAAAACGTCGTGACCATCTAGTTTTAGCCTATCAGCCAATACTAAGCAACGCATGATATGGCCGCTGCCTATGTAAGAAGATGCATCAGCCCTAATTACGACCTTTAGCATTCAATCGCTCGGAACAAAGCTTCTGCCAATTCCCAATCTTCAGGTGTATCTATGTCTTGTACTCGTTTACGTGGTAAAAAAACAGCCTTCGACCTTGTTCCAAAAATAGCTTTTTTTGCTATAAATGCCTTCGCAGTGCCCCAATAAAACTGCCCGGCATCATGGTATGCTTCTTCGAGATCTTGCGAACGAGTATTTAAATGTTCTGGCTGAAACATTTCAACACATTGTGCATCATTAAGCTTTAAAGCTCTTTGAATTGGAAAAGGAAAACTTGTTGCACTGAAGGCGTAATCTATATTACTCGATGTCAGCTCTATAAATCCGCGCTGGATAAACTCAGGTATTAAAAAAGGAGCGGTTGCATATATACAACATACATTTTCAACACCCCATTCCTGTAACTCGGTATACTCGACAGCATGCTTTATTACATCAAGCGTAGTTGCATAATCATCCGCAATATTAGCAGGGCGCATAAATGGCACTTCTGCCCCATATTGTATTGCAATATCAGCTATTTCAGCATCATCTGTAGAGACAATTACTTTATCAAAACACTTGCTGTCTAAAGCCGCTTCAATCGAATAAGCAATCATTGGCTTACCGTGAAACTCTTTGATATTTTTGCGAGGTATACGCTTACTTCCACCACGAGCAGGAATGATTGCTATATTCATGATTAGGCTTCTAATATTAGTGTTAGCTTACTGATAACTTCGTCTTGCTGCTCATGGGTCATACCATGAAACATCGGCAATGAAATAGCATTGCTGTAATAACTCTCTGCATTTGGAAAGTCACCTTGTTTAAAGCCCATTTTTTGGTAATAAGGCTGTAGGTGCACTGGAATATAATGCAGGTTAACACCAATACCCTTTTCTCTTAACTCGTCAAACACTTCTTTATGCGTTTTGCTAATTTCATTTAGGTTTAGACGAATAACATATAAATGTAAGCCAGAATAAGTGTTAGGCAACTGATAAGGCAGTACAATCGGTAAACAGGCCAGCTTATCGTAATAACGCACTGCCAATTCATGACGTGCGGAAACGAACTCACTTAAGCGGCTCATTTGCGAAACACCGAGTGCAGCTTGCAGCTCCGTCATGCGGTAGTTAAAACCTAAATCCACTTGCTCATAGTACCAACCACCATGCGATGCATTTTCCATTAATGCTTCGTCACGTGTTATTCCATGGCTTCGGTAAAGTGCCATTTTGTCTGCAAGTGCTTTGCTATTAGTTAATGCCGCACCACCTTCTGCAGTGGTAACAATTTTAACAGGGTGAAAGCTAAACACGGTAATATCACTGTATTCACATGAGCCAATTGGTAGTTCTAAATAACGTCCACCTATTGCATGTGAAGCATCTTCAATGACTTTAAAGCCATATTCTATAGATAACGCATGGATTGCTTTCATGTCACATGGCTGACCACATAAATGCACTGCAACTACAACTTTAGGCAAAACACCTTCTTTTTTAGCACGGATAAGCTTTTCTTTTAATGCTACAGGACAAAGATTATAAGTTGCGGGATCTATATCAACAAAATCTACTGATGCGCCACAATACAAACCACAATTAGCTGAGGCTACAAAAGTGACAGGTGTTGTCCATAATATATCACCGGCCCCTAATTCAAGCGCTAAACAAGCAATATGCAAAGCTGACGTTGCACTATTAACAGCCAAGGCATGATTGGCGCCGCTTGAATCCATCAGTGCACGTTCAAACGCAGGGACTTGTGGCCCTTGCGTCAAAAAGTCCGACTTTAATACATTAACCACAGCATCAATATCTGCTTGAGTTATATCTTGCTTTCCATACGGTATCATTTAGCTATCTCTATACTTCAAACGATGGGTCAACATGTTCAACAATAAGCTCACGCAAGCCTTCAATTGTTTCCCACTCAGTGTTTGTTCCTGAGTTGTATTTAAAACCAAATGGTACTTTTTCAGCTTTATGGTGAGCAAGGTATTCTTCTTCGGTATATGTATACGATACAGAGGGTAAAATTGCGTAGTAAGGACCCAAATCAATCGTATTTAACGAGTCAGTATCTGTAATCATTTCTTCATGTAGTTTTTCACCTGGGCGAATACCTACATCACGCGTTTCGCATTCAGGTGCTACGGCTTCTGCGATGTCTAAAATTTTGTATGATGGGATTTTAGGGATGAATATCTCACCACCAAGATGATTACCCAAGGCAAACATAACTAGATTAACGCCGTCTTGAAGCGATATATTAAAACGAGTCATTTCATTGTGTGTGATTGGTAAAATACCTTCTTTTCGTTTTTCTAAAAAGAAAGGAATAACAGAGCCACGAGAACCCATTACATTACCATAACGAACAACGCTGAATTTAATGTCTTTCGAGCCGCGAATGTTATTAGCAGCAGCAAATAATTTGTCTGATGCAAGTTTAGTGGCACCGTATAAATTAATTGGTGCACATGCTTTGTCTGTCGATAGTGCAACAACATCTTTTACACCACATGCTAATGCAGCATGAATAACATTTTCAGCACCATCTATGTTTGTACGAATACATTCTGTTGGATTGTATTCAGCGGTATCAACCTGCTTAATTGCTGCTGCGTGAATAATGACATCAACACCTTCACACGCTTGCGTTAAACGCTCTTTATCGCGAACATCACCAATAAAAAAACGTAATTGCGGGTAATCGTATGCTGGGTACTTTTGTTTTATTACAGACTGCTTTAATTCATCGCGCGAATAGATGATTATTTTTTTTACATCTGGGTAACGCGCTAAAATAGTTTCTATAAACTTCTTACCAAATGACCCAGTGCCACCCGTGATTAAAACTGTTTTATTGTTTAACATAACTTTTCCAATATGAGACTATTTTAAGAGCTATTACTAAAGCGTAATTTCACCTAAAAAAATAATTTTACGATAGATCATGCTCGCTTTCTGCTAGCAAAATATAAATAATTTAATATAAATAATGAGCTTTGAAATATATTCAACCTCATATGGTAACGAAGTATATGCCAATGCCAAGTCAGTGATTTAAGCTTATTAGCCGATATGGAACCAGCTCTAACTCTGTATTTTGCCAAGACTTCAGGTACTCCTAACGAGTAAAAATCCTGCCCACTAGATAAAATCTCGAGCCACATTACATAGTCTTCGTGTTTTACCTCTTTTTGTTTAGGTAATACAACTTTAGAGCGATCAATTATACCTGTTAAATTACCAATAAAGTTACTCTTTAAAAGAGTTTTAAAATTAACGCTATTTTTTATACTAACTCGAGTTAATACACTGCCAAATTCATCAATTCTTTCATATGAAGAGTGGGAACAGACAGTATTTTCACCCGCTTTACATAGAGCTATTACTTGTTTTTCTAACTTAGTACTATACCAAAGGTCGTCACTATCTAAGAAGGCAATAAAACGCCCTTCGGCTTTCTCTATCGCAACATTTCGGCTATTTGCTACACCTAAGTTTACTTCATTATTTATTAAAGTAACTCTAGGATCTGAAAACTCAGTGACCACTGCTAGAGTGTTGTCTGTTGAGCAATCATTAACAATGATTAGTTCCCAGTGTGTATATGTTTGAGCCATCACAGATTCGATACTTTCTTTGATAAAAGCCTCGCAGTTATAAGCTGGCATTATAATACTAACTAGGTGCTCTTTAAACATTAGCTAATTTCACTTGCTAGGTTTATTGCGTCAAGCATTGAGTCCTCGATAGAACAGTATTTCCAGTCTCCATAACGACCTATGGAATGAATATTTTTTTGAGACAAAATTTCTAATATTTCTTGTTTTGAAGAATTCGATTTGTCACTAACATGTACGTACGCAGGATCCATCACAATGGAACAATGAGAAATCAATTTGTGGTCATCAATAATACCCACAGCCTTCAAATTATCTATCGTTAATTGTAGTTGTGTCTCTATATCAACGTCATCTTCGGGTGAGTAACCAACCTCTACATACATACTTAGCTTATCACTACCCAAAATATTATCGTAAAAGCCAACTCTGTAGAAGTTGATATTTTTATCTGGGAAATATAACCAATGCGTATCCTGGTTAGGTGATTTTTTATCAAAACCTAAGTTAAATACTAGTACTTTGTTATAGCTAAAATCATCAGCTAGCAGGTTTACTCTATCTACATCTAATTGCTTAGAAAACATTTTCAAAGGCGAACTATTTATCAAATAATCAAATGCTATTGTTCTTTTATTTGTAACAACGAGCTTTTCTTCATAGCAAATTTTTTGTACAGTTTCGTTTAGTGAAATTTTCGTTGTTGGGACTGACTCAGCTAAAGCATCAACAAAAATCCTTGCCCCTTCTTTTGGATAAAGAAAACTTGAGTTGTAGCTTTCAACTGACTGCTTTTTGAAAGATTTGATAACCTGATCTAAGTTAGCATAAGGGAAAAATCGCCCCATGGCATTAACATCTAGTGTATTCAAATCACAAGCATATAGCTTTTCATTATAAGGTTTCAAAAAGTAGTCAGTTATAGCCTTACCAAATTTCGAATAAAGCATATCTAAAAAAGAATTATAGCTTTCTTTGTCTGAACGGAAATAAAGATCATACAAACATTCTTGAAATTTATCTTTTTTAAGCTGATGTATATTAGACTGAAAAGGAAAGTCTATAAGCTCATCATCAAAGAAAATTTTTGTGACTTTAGTTCTTTCAACAAGTTTACTATCATCAATCTTGTTTTTAAAAAAGTTTTTTAGTTGATCAGTTGCAAAGTGAAAAAAGTGACCTGCATAATCCCAAACAAAACCATCTTGGTAAATAGTTCGACAATAACCACCTAACTCAGGCTCTTTCTCTATAATTAGGTAATCCTCTGAATTTACAAAGTTAGCGAAGGCTAGCCCTGAAACACCGCCACCCAAAATTAAATATTTCACTTTAGTCATTTACTTTGTTCCTTAGAATAACTCAATGTACCTTTAACCATCAGCCTTAAACACTGTATAAAACTAAATACATTTTTGTACTCTGAATATTTCTTGATTGAGAAAGCTAAATCATATAAAAGTCCTGAAATGCCAAACAGACGGTAAAATGCAGCACCTTTTGAAAACAACAATTGCTCATTATAATCTGTACCAGAACTTTCTGGTGGATGAACAACTATAGGTAATGGGATATAAACACACTTAAGGCCATTATCTAGTGCATCTTTCAAAAAAATAATCTCATCATGAACACGATATTTACTACCTAAGCCAAATTCTAGATCCAGTTTCAAACCACTTTTAATAATCGATTCTCTTTTAAACGTAATCTCAATAGATGCGCATTTTAGAATGCTCATCTTAGTGTGATAATACTCTTCGTTAGAGTAATTTGGTTTAAAAGGCTTACCTTCTGTTGTTTGTATCTGAAAAGTTATAATGTCAGCGTCTGGATACTTAATATAAGCATCTTTGACTATGCTCTCATAGTTTTCTAAATAACTAACATCGTCATCAGCAATGATGCAGATATCACCGCTTGCATTCTCAATAGCGAGATTTCTACTTTTTGAGGAGCCTCTTTCTTTTTTTGATATCATAGTAATATCATCTAAAGTTTCGGTACCTTCGAAATCTGATTGGTTGATTAATAATAACGGTGAAACTATGCATTTATTTTTCCAATCGATATCACCGATACACGATTTAGCCATAGTTGCCATTAAAATTTGAATATTCATTTTAACTCCACGAGTAAATAACCTCTGCTTTTGACATAATATAGAACTCCCAAATTAAAAAGAAAGAACCATAAAGAAGTATAAATAAGAATAGCTTTCCTCTATTTTTCACATACTCAAATAACATAGCAATGATTAAAAATTCAGAAATCAGGAAAAGCCGACTTGAACGTGATGCAAGCCTTAAATCAAAACTTAAAAGCATGTATAAACATGAACCAGTAAGAAAGCTCAAAATTAAGATTTTGCGGTATGTGTTAAGTTTATCAAACTCGGGGACAATCAACAAAACTAATATAGAGATAACCCATATCTTAAGAAATTCAGGCGTTAACCAGCCACCCTGAACATTAGCATTTTCAATATAAAATTGTACTTTCATTAAAACTGGGTTTGGATCTAATCCGATTAAGTATGTTAGGAGGTTACTAAAGACCCCCGCAAGATAAAAAATTGAAAATAAAGAAATTAATATTAAATATCTCTTCTTTGTTAAATTAAAAAAACTGGCCAAAATTAAAAAAACAAAACTAAATATAGCAACGCTATGAAACATTAATGCTATAAAGTTAAGAAAAATGTATAGCATCTTTCTATCAACAATAAATCTCAGCGAGTATAAGAAGATCAGCATTGCTAATGCTTGCCTTATTTGCCCATATGGTCCTCTAAAATAATAAAGAAAGAAAAACATTAATACTGCTATTGATGCATATCTTAAGTCTCTATTTACAATAGAATATAAAAAACAACATATAATCAATGAGTAAATAGTATTAAATAAGAGAAAGTTCCCATTGATTGATTTAACCGCTAATATTAAAAACTGAAAACCTGGCTCTATCCACCCACCAATTCCAATATCATTAACATTATTAAAAATATTTTCATATAACTCTAAATCCCAGCCTTTATCACGGGAAATCAAAAGCACTAATAAAAATAAAATAGATAACAACGCACTTGAGCTTTTAAAACTAACTTTTCCCAAAATATCACTGTAAGCAATAAGTAAAATGAGCAGTAGCGCAATGAGTAGCAACCCATAATTAGCGATTGTATAATAATTCACTTAAACGCCTTAAATGATAGATTGTTAAAAGGTTCACACATCAAAATTGCTCAAAAATAACTCACTTGGAAACTTTTAAATAAGACACATTATCGTACTTCATATAGTGCGCGACACTCGAACCATGATGTAAAACTTGAACTTGTGAGTAACTCTTTGAAAGTGCATTTATTAAAATCTCTGCAGGCACTTTATTCTCAACAACCTCAAAACCGAGTGCCCCTTCAAGCCCTAAGCTATTTTTGATATTCGGGTGTAATTTAACTAACTTTTTATCATAAACTCTATCTGCAATATCGATGAAACGACTATCAAAACTCCAGTCACTTATATATATAAAACACTTATTCCCCTCACCGACACTTGCTGGATCAAAGTTATAAATTTTATTTAAATAAGCTACGTTTTCTTCGCAGTAACTCTTCATACTTTTAGTGATTTTTAAGATAGAAAAGTTTTTCTTTTTTATTTTAATTCGCTCTGCATACTCTTTTGGTTCAAATACATAAACCCCATTACAGAACCAACTTCCTCCAAATACAGTACTTATACCTAATACATCAAAAATTTTAGTTTTATAGCTAGGTACATATATGTCATTTCTATATGTACCAATTCCTTCTTCGTAAACATAAATCTGCTTTGTTCTGGATATAAGTTTGAAGTAAGCGAGGTATAAGGCTAACCTAGTACCTATGTCACCATCGATATAAGTTTTTGTCGGTTTTAAACGACTTCCTTTAACAAATGACATGAATCGATTTTTTACAAACAGTACTTTTTTCCAATCACCTGCAGATTTAATATTATTAAAAACAGCTTCTGCATCATGAAACATATCAATAATTATTAAACAACTACCTTCTTTTTTAGAACCGGCAATTATACTAGAAACCGTGATTTGCATGGGTTTTGAGGCAATATAAAGTTCCATTTATTGTTTGACCTTACTTATATCTTTAAATGTACAAAAATACATTATGCATATTTGTAATATTGATGAAAAAAACAATGAGTAAACCAACAAGTCCATTGAATATAATGAGAATATGCAAGATATCCCTATATGTATCAAAGCGACAAAAATGCTAACCGATGAGATTAACTTATTTCTTGCTTGATAAAACAAAAGGTTTACCAGAATGAAGTATGGGATCATTAAAGAGTATCCTAACACTAGAACAGCAACCCACTGACCTAGATTTGTATACTCATCACCAAAAATATAAACAAATAATGAGTCTGGAATTAAGTAAACAAAAATAGGAAACAAAGGCACAATTAGGAATGACTTTAAAACAAGTTGCTTTACCTCTATTGTGTTAAGGGCCCTATTTTTCATTTTCGCATAAAAATGAGGTACTAAAGCTCTATTTAGTGCCAGTAAAAGCAGGTAAAAAATACTTGCAATTTGAATTGCTAAAAAGTATTCCGCAAGAGCACTTTTGGAAAAAGAGTCATTGATGATAAACCTTTCGACATGTCCTCTAATCACACCTGATAGAGCATGTAGTAAGAGAGGTAAACCAAAAGAAAATAAATATAAAATATGCTTTTTATTTATTTTCTTATTGATTCTATTCGTATACGTTTTTAACGTAAAAAATAGCCAGAGAGAAGGAATAAACCAAGAAAGTGCCCCGGCATAAACTCTGGTCTGTGATGTTGCTTGCGTAAACTCGAATAAAATAATAATACTAAATAGCAAAGTCACACCACTAATCACTTGTGCTAAAAAGTATTTATGTACTTGCCTAGAAGCTTGAGCTATAGAGAAGTTAAGCATAAGTAACACATAGCAAAATGATGCTAAAGCCGATATTGCTATGTGGTTTTCACCTAATAACAAGGAGATTGTAATAATTACTAAACATAGTGCTGCACTTATAGTTACAGCAATACGTCTGAGTATACTGATCGACCTGAAACCATACCTGTGATAATAGCGGGCAATTGCACCATCCATTGACAATAGTATAACTACAGAGGCTATTGCGATAATTGACTGATACAAAGAAAAATTAGCTAACTCATTTACTCCCATTTTTTTAGCCATATAAGGAAGTAAAAAAACAGGTATACCTTTACTTATTACTTCTCCTAAAAGGTATAAATATGACTCTTTTAAGATTATTTTTGACAAATTTTTGATCTCTGATTAAATGCTAAAAAGCGACATATAGAAAAGAAAAAGTAATATTCAAGGTTTAACACTAGTTACTTTTGTCGTTTATATATAAAAAACACTAAAAGACTGAATACAGCTATAAAAAAACCTAAAATTGCACCCATAATACTTAAAATGGCTCTTTTAGGTGAAAACTTAACTTCATCAACAATTGCAGGATCGATAGTTTTAAACACATACTCATCCCTTACCTCTGCAAGCATTTGATTTTGCACTTGCCCTTCAATCATATCGAACATGATTTTTCTTATATCTACATTCTTAGTTTCTTTAAGTTTACTTTGTAAAAAAACTACACTTTTATTGGCTTCTTCAATATCGATCATTCGTAATTTATTGTTTATAGAGTTAATAAGGCTATCTAAGATTCTTTTAGCTATATATGGTGAATAATGTTTTATAGATACACGAATAAAACCAGTGTCTTCATCTTCCGAAATAGACAAGTTTTCCTTTATTAAGTAGCGGTATGCTTCTAAGTCGCTAGGTGTTTTTGTTTTAGGGTAACTGACCTCACGCACCCAGATGTTATTTTCTATATCATAAACTTCAGAATCATAAATAAGTTCGTTTTTCTCAGCATTCCAGCCCTCAACACCTATTAGTAAGGGCTTTAGCTCATTAATATTGATAAAATCACTAATAAACGTCCTACTTTTCAGTGTTTCGATTGCTATATCACGTTTACTACCACTTCCAGCTTGTAAATTTATTCCGGCGATGGATGCCAGTCCTCCAAATGTGGAGGATAATCCACTTAAAGGTGAGTCCTGTCCCTGTTCAACGACACTGATCAATGCCTCAGAACGATAAATATTTGGCAAAGACAGTGAGAATAAAACGGCTATTACAGAAAATAAAGCTGTAATACCTACAATTAATATACGCCCTTTCCATAATATAGAAATTAAAGTTCGGAAATCCACCTCTATATAATCTTGATTATTCATTTTTCACCTAAAGACTTCCAATTGCTGCTACAGCTACACCTAGCTGATAAAGAATCTGCGTTGCTGTACTCCAAAGCGTTAGCTTATCCATATGCCCTGCATCCATTGGGATTACTATTGTGTCCCCTGGTTCTAACTGGTCAGCATTATTTGCTGCAAACCAGCCACCTGTATTTGGTATTTTCACTGAACCATTAGCTTTAATAATGTAAATTCGATCTTCAGCGGCACGCTCTTTGAGCCCGCCACTTAGCGCTATATAATCATCAACACTTACACCTGTTTTATAAAGATGCGATGTTGAGTAGTTAACTTCACCAATTACACTAATTGAATCGCGCTTGCTTGGTACATATAGTGTATCGCCATCTTGTAATACTAAATTTTGTTGATTATTTACAATTAACGGCAAGTCAATTACTAAACGGCCTACGGCTTCAACACTAGCGAGGTCGTTTAACAGCTTGTTCATCTCTTCATATGAAAGCGTACTACTGCTTACGGAGTTCTGAAAGCTTTTTGAAGCTATATCACGACGAAGCTCTGTAGATAAACGCGCTAGTTGCTTTTGCTCTTGCTCTTTTATCGATGTACGCGTAAATACAGCTGCTTTTTGCTCTGCAAATTTTGAAAAGCCACCCGCGCGTTCAAGTAGTTCAGTAAGCGTTTCACCACGGCGTATTGTATAAGTACCCGGGAATCTAAGCTCGCCTTTTAACTCTACTTTTACATTTTCTTGCCAATTTGGAATAGCGAATACGTTTATGCTGTCTTTGCTTTGTAGCGTAATATTACTTTGAAGTTCACCTTTCATCGCACTTTCGAGATCAAACCGTAGGTGTTCTATTTTAGAACCATCACTGGCTACAATACGTGTAATTTCAGCTTGCTTCACGTAGGCTGACTCTAACAAGCCACCCGCTGCTATTATTAAGTCTTTTGCTTCACCGCCAATCATTAATGGATAAATACCAGGGAAAGTAACGTTTCCACTGATCTCCACAAGTTGCATTGCTTGTTGCACTGATGCTTGCTGCTTAAATTTAGCAATAATTGGCGCTAATAAATTATGGCGGCTAAATAATGCGTAATCTTCTGGTTTGAGTTCTTGATCTTCTTCTTCTTTTGCTTTGCGCTTAGAAATTTCAGCAATAGTGAGTATTTTATTGTCTTCAAGAACAAGCTCTTCGTCTTCTTGATTAACGCCAATGTATTTTTCGAACTCTTTTTGTTCAAACTTATGCCATTGCTCTGCTTTTTGTTGCTGCTCTTGCTGCTCTTGACTAAGGGCCATATTTGCTAGAGTTGATTGCTCTAATTCTTTTTCTTCAAAACGGCTAAATACAACTATCTTGTCATTAGCTTGAAGTTGTAAGTTATTTTCAGGGTTTTTAATAATCGCTTGAGCAACGTCGAATTGGTGTGCTTCTATATCGCCGTTTATATTTATTTCGCGGATTACGAGTCCGTAGCTTAAATCGGCTTGCGGTAGTAAGTCACCACGTACTGATTTAAGTACATCTGAAATGCGCTTGCCTTGGTGCCACTGATAATTGCCTGGGCGCGCTACGGCACCAATTAAGCTAACTGAATTTTGATATTGCGAGCTAACTGAATTAAAGCGAATACGGTCACCATCTTGTGGAATATAGTTAATTTGCGATTTTGAAAAATCTACCGATAGTACTTCTTTACGATCGAAGTTAAAGCGCTCTACAATTGCGCTTTTGGCATATGCATTTGGTTTAAGGCCTCCGGCCATTGCTAATAACTGCTTAGCAGATTCACCTTTTTTAAGTTCAAAGATAGCTGGGCGCTTAACCGCACCTTCAACTCTTACTTGAGCGCCAACTGATGGAATAAATACAGCATCGCCCGGCTTTAATACGATATCGTTACTGCTATCGCCATTAATAAGTAAGTCATAAAGGTCAAAATTTGCAACGACCTTGCCTGCGCGTTTAACTTGAATATTACGAAGAGAAGCAATATCAGACACACCACCGCTTACGAATAATGCGTGCGAAACAGTTGTTAATGAAGAAACACTGTAGCTACCCGGCTTGTAAGCCTCACCTAGCACTAAAATACGCATGCTACGAAGTTGACCAAGCGATACAAAAGCTTTTACGCCAATAACTTCTTGCTCTACTTTTACTTTTATTAGTTCTTTAATTTCAGCAAAGGTTAAACCTGCAACTTCTACAGGGCTTAGATCAGGAATACTAATACGTCCTTCACGGTCAACTATGACTTCAAAACTTTCGCTTTCTTTTCCGTAAAAGTTAATTTTTAACTGATCACCAGGGCCTACAATGTACGTATCGGATACTGCGGCATTTTCGCTTGGCATAAATGTAGTGGGTTCACCTGCAAACAACTCATAACCATATGGTTTTAGTTCGTCTGCTTTTGGTTTGAAGCGCTCTTCATCTGTTAGCTTTTCTTTTTCTGGCTCTGCGCGCTCACCAATACTGTTTTGTTGCTCTGTATTATTTTGATTATTAGATTGGTTTGTACCGGTGATTGTTGAAACATCAACACCATACTGTTTTGCGAGAGCTTCTTGTTGAGCTTTTGGTAGCTTTTTAAATTGCTCAATTTGAGATGCTGTTGGCGTAAAAGCCAAAGCACTAAAACTACAAAGTAGAATAAAAGCACTAATAAATTGTGTAAAAACTTTCACGAGTAGGTATATCCCTAGGTCTACAACCAAAATTGGTGGCTATAATACATTAATTTTGAGCAAATAAAAAAGGGACTTTCGTCCCTTTTGTCACTTTAGTGTCATTAACTTAGTTACATTGGTTAAAAACTGTAAACCAGAGTAAATGATGTTTCTGTGTCAGTGCTTTCTTTGTCATCAGCAACATCTGAGTTGTTAGTGACATTAAAAGCGACTTTCATTTGTAATGAGCCGTTTATTTTTGCAAGCAATGCAGTTTCTGAACGAGTTTTAGTGTTTGTATCACCATACTCTACAGCAACTAATTGAGTAAAACGTGCACTCTCAGAAATTTGCCAGTTGTAATCTAATTTACCTAAGGCAATTACTTCGCCTTCAAATTCACCAGCAAGAGAGTTACCATTATCATCAATTTCAGAGCTGTCGTCTGGGTATTCAAAATATTTATAACCAGGACCAACTTCGGCACTTAACCACATTGTTTTTTCGTTTAATAAACGTAGACCGTAACCAGCAGAAATTACCGACTCACTTCTATATGCTCCAAAATAATCTGAAACGTGTGAACCATAAATGAATAGATGAGAATGATCTTCATTTAATTTGTAATTACCTTGCGCAGAAATTGAATACTTTTCGTTAGTGCGCTGCTTATTTTTGTCGCCATTAGCATCTTCAACTTCATCTTCTTTGTAGATGCCGTCTAGCTTATATTCGTTGTTCCAGTTTTCAAGGTTATGTTGTACCTTGATACCACCTTTAAGTGTGGTTGTTTCGGTATTACCGCTTGTGATAATAGCACCAAGTTCACTGGTAACTTCCCACGTTTTTTGATCTGCGTCTGCAGCGAATGCATTTGTTGCAGCAGAGGCTGCAACTAAAACTGATAAAAGCTTTAATTTCATTAAAAAATAACCTTTGTATAAATGTATATCTATTTTATTAAAGCGTTACTTGTTAGAGCAAGCAAAACAGCTAAGTAATAATGTAAAAAATTTCATGCAGCAAATACTGCATGAAATTTTATGTCTAATAGCCGTTTTATCACTACAACAATTAAAGAAAACTTTAATTAAATAACTATTTAAAATTAGTCTTGCTTGTGTAAATGAACATCCATTTGTGGAAATGGGATTGCAATATTTGCATCATCTAATGCAATTTTAATATTTTCCATTAATGACCAGTAAGTAGGCCAGTAATCAGCAGCGTTAACCCAAGGGCGAACAACAAAGTTTACGCTAGAATCACCTAGCTCATTTACAGCTACGGTATAAGCTGGATCTTTAAGTATGCGTGTTTCTGCATCTAATACAGATTTTAATACTTCTTTTGCTTGACGTAAATCAGCATCGTAACTAACACCAATAACTAAATCGATACGGCGAGTAGACTCACGCGAGAAGTTAGTAATAGCGCCTGACATTATTTGAGAGTTTGGTACGATGATTACTTTATTATCTGGAGTGCGTAGTTCAGTTGAGAATATTTCGATTTTCTTAACAGTACCCATTTTATTACCTGCTTCAACAAAGTCACCAGACTTGAATGGGCGAAGTAAAATAATAAGTACGCCTGATGCGAAGTTAGATAATGAACCTTGTAATGCTAAGCCAACAGCTAAGCCTGCAGCACCTAAAATAGCAATGAACGAAGTTGTTTCAATACCAATTTGCGAAAGTGCCATTAAAATAGTAACAGCAAATACAAGTGTGTACACAATGCTTGAAACAAACGACCCTACAGCTTTATCTACTTTCTTTTTAGCAAAACCTTTTTCAGTTAAGTTAGAACAAAACTTGGCAATACGACTACCAAGTAAAAAGATAACAAGCGCAACAACCGCTTGAATACCGTAGTGTAATATTAGGCCTGAGTTTTCGTTAAGCCAATTAAGTACTGAATCCATATTTACTCCAAATGTTTTTTATTAAGCGTTTTCGGGCATTATTATACATTAATTTACAATTTATTCTCATAGAATAATGAATTAATACTATTAAATGCAACTATATTCGATTTTTCAGAGGCAATTATGCGATAAAATGTAGCCTACTTTGGAAAAATATTAACGACCAAATGCTAATTATATTTGCGTGATTTAAATTATTTTAATTTATTTCACTTTTAGGCTTCACAACAATTATTATTTTATGTATTATGCGCGCCACACCAAACGAGGTGTGTGTAGTGGCGGTTGTAGCTCAGTTGGTAGAGCCCCGGATTGTGATTCCGGTTGTCGCGGGTTCAAGCCCCGTCAATCGCCCCACTTTTTCTCCTAGTAATATTTCATTTCAACATATTTCAAAAATACTTAATACACCTATCAATATTCCATTTTAATCCAAATATTATTATATCTCTTATTTACAACAATTATTTAGCTACCCTATATTCTATGTTCATAACAATTAAAATGAATAAAACTGCGGGGCTTAATTTTATTGTGCATTTTTAAATTATAAACCAAGATCCTCCAGAATAAAAAGTATGTAGTTACAATCCATTTTAAGCCCCCCCCCCCTCAATTTGAGGACCTCAAGAAGAAAATAGATATATTGAGGTATAAAAGGGTTTATCATGAGCACCAGTTTTATTCGTAGGCGGAGCTTTATGCCGCGCTTTTGCGTTGGTTTAGAGTTTTATTTTCGCGAGGTAAGCCCTTGCATATAATTTATAATGAATTATAAAAAATGCCACCTTAAATAAGGTGGCATTTACACACGGGGTTATTTCTACTTATAGAAATCCTTTTACTTTTTATTTGTTTTTTTATGTTGTTTTATTAACAAAAAATATGTTCCCAAAGGTAGCATTTAGCGCTTTGGGTAGCAATAGTAAAAGGTAAAGTTCATATATCTGCCATATTAACGTCATAAAAAAGCGCGAAGTAAATTCGCGCTCGCATACTTAACTGCCGTTATATTTTAATACACACGTATTTTTCTTCTAGGTACTCATCCAGCCCTTGATGCCCACCTTCTCGGCCCAAACCAGATTGTTTAACGCCACCGAAAGGCACTACTGGGTTTGATATAACACCTTCATTTACGCCGACCATACCAAATTCAAGCCCTTCACTAATTCGGTAAATTTGCTTAATATTTTGGCTGTAAAAGTAGGCTGCTAGACCAAATGGTACATCGTTAGCAAGTGCAAGCACTTCACTTTCTTCATCAAAAGGAATAACCGTTAATACTGGACCAAATACTTCTTCGTGGTAAATATCCATCTCTGTCGTTACGTTGTTTACTATTAATGGGTTTTGAAAGCTGCCACCTAAGTCACTATTATCGCCAATCAACGTCGCACCTTTATCGAGTGCGTCTTGTACTAACTGTTGTACTTTCTCTTTGGCTTTAGGGTAAATGAGTGGGCCAATATCAACATCGTCTTCAAAACCATTTGCCACTTTTAGCGCTGCAACCTTTGGCGTGATTTTTGACAGTACTTTGTCGAGAATATTACGCTGTATAAAGATACGGTTTGCAGCAACACATGCCTGCCCACTATTTCTAAATTTAGCCGCCATTAGCCCTTCTACAGCTTCATCTAAATCTGCATTATCAAAAATGATAAAAGGCGCATTGCCGCCAAGCTCCATCGAGGTGCGTTTAATTGTGTCTGCACATTGAGATAGCAACTGCTTACCTACACCGGTAGAGCCGGTAAATGTAAACTTACGCACGATTTCTGAGTCAGTCAGCATTTTACCTACTGTTTTGGCATCTTGTGAAACCAGTACATTAAATGCACCTTTAACAAAACCAGCTTGATCGGCCAAATAAGCAAGTGCGATAGCGCATAGTGGCGTATGTTCAGAAGGTTTAAGTATAAAGCTACAGCCCGCAGCGTAAGCTGGAGCTACTTTACGAGTAACCATAGCAACAGGGAAGTTCCATGGCGTAATACCGGCAACAACACCTACAGGCTGCTTAAAGCTAGTTAAACGATGCGAGTCATCTGTTGGCGGAATTACATCTCCGTAACTACGTTTGGCTTCTTCTGCAAACCATTTGATAAAACCTGCACCGTAGTTAATTTCGCCAAGCGATTCTTTGAGCGGCTTGCCTTGCTCTTTGGTCATAAGCTCTGCAAGTGTTTGTTTGTGTTTTATAACTAGCTCATACCAGCGCATCAACGTTTCGCTTCGCTCGGTCGCATTTGTCGCTTTTAACTTAACAAAAGCTCCTTGAGCTGCGGTTATTGCGCTATTTACACCCTGCTCGTCAATATCGCTTACATCAACAATACTTTTTTCGGTCGCGGGATCGTTAACGCTAAAGTGCGTATCAGTTTTATAAAATTCGCCGTTAATAAATGAGTCTGAGAAAATAAGATTACTCAAAATAAACCTCCGAAATAGATTTTAGGGATTGGGTTGAACTCGTAGCAGCGGGTTTACCCCGCGTTTATATAATCTGAAAAATACGTGATCATTTTGATGTTCAAGTTTGAGATTAGAAAAATTTAACTTAAAACGTTTGAGATTTAAAAACGCGACATAAAGTCGCTGCTACGTGTTTATAAATGCTTTTTTGAAACAAAAAAGCCGCTGTATCAAACAGCGGCTTTTAATATATACATCGTTAAAAACTAGTGCTCTTCATTAACGATATTGAGATTGTACTTCGGTATTTCAACCACCAAGTCTTCATCTCTTATAATTGCTTGGCAACCAAGGCGTGACTCAGGCTCTAAGCCCCATGCTTTATCTAGCATGTCATCTTCTAGCTCATCACTCTCTTGTAGTGAATCAAATCCTTCACGAATCACTAAATGACACGTAGTACATGCACACGACTTTTCGCAGGCATGTGCAATGCTAATGCCATTTTTAAGTGCAGCGTCGAGTACCGTTTGGCCTGTAGGAGCTTCAATTGCAGCGCCGTCAGGACATAATTCAGGATGTGGAAGAAAAACAATTTGTGGCATTCTAATCTCTCTTAAATGTTGTCTACTGACTGCCCTGTAAGGGCCTTTTTAATTGATGCATCCATTCTACGCGATGCAAAGTCGCTACTCGCATTATCGACTTTTTCGATAGCTGCTTTAATTTCGCCAGGCTCTTGTGCATTTTCGCGCACTTTTACCAGTTCTGCAATTTCAGCGCGTAAGTTAGCAAGTTGCATATCGTCAAGTAATGCAGCATCGGCTGCAAGTGATGCATTAAGCGCTTCTATTACGCGTAACGCTTCTACTTGTTGCTCTTTAAGCATACGTGCTTGCATATCGCCTTTAGCGTTGCTCATTGACTCTTTTAGCATGTTAGCTACTTGGTCATCAGATAAACCAAACGAAGGTTTAACTTGAATTTCAGCTTGTACACCTGTTGATTTTTCCATAGCTGAAACACTTAATAAGCCATCTGCATCAACTTTAAAGGTTACACGAATATGCGCAGCGCCTGCCGCCATTGGTGGAATACCTTTTAAGCTAAACTTAGCAAGCGATCGACAATCATCAACAAGCTCACGCTCGCCTTGCAGCACATGTAATGACATAGCTGTTTGGCCGTCTTTAAACGTTGTAAATTCTTGCGCGCGAGCTACCGGAATCGTCGTATTGCGCGGAATGATTTTTTCAACCAAACCACCCATAGTTTCAAGGCCTAGCGATAACGGTAATACATCAAGCAATAGCATGTCAGAATCTGGCTTATTGCCAATTAACACGTCGGCTTGAAGCGCAGCACCTAAGGCTACAACACGATCAGGGTCGATTGAAGTTAGTGGTTCTTTATCAAAAAAGCTTTGTACTTGGCTACGCACCAGTGGCATACGGGTTGAGCCGCCTACCATAATAACTTGCAGTACTTCGTCGTTTTCTATGCCAGCATCTTTTACAGCACGACGACACGAACGCAGTGTTTTTTTAATTAGTGGCATAGCCATTTCATCAAACGTTTCGCGTGTTACTTCTACTGTGTATTTTTGATCGTCAAACTCAAGACCCACGTTTACTTTAGCGTATTGGCTTAATGCTTCTTTACAGGCTTTTGCTTTATTGATGAATAAACGTAAAACTGAAGGTGACAACGCTGACACACCAGTTTGCTGCTTAAAGTAATCAACAAGTAGTGAGTCAAAGTCATCACCACCGAGACTTGAGTCGCCACCGGTTGCCATTACTTCAAACACACCTTGGTGTAATCTAAGTACTGATATATCAAATGTACCACCGCCTAAATCATAAACAGCAATAATACCTTCTTGGCCAGAATCTAAACCATAAGCAACAGCTGCTGCTGTTGGCTCATTTAATAAACGTAGTACGTTAATACCAGCAAGTTCTGCGGCATCTTTAGTACTTTGGCGCTGTGCGTCATCAAAGTACGCTGGTACTGTGATTACAGCCCCTAAAATTTCTTGGTTGCCAAAACTTTGCTCAGCTCGTGCTTTTAATGCAGCTAAAATATGGCTTGATGCTTTAATTGGACTGATTTTACCTGCCGCAGTTTCTATTGCTAGCGCACCATTGTGCTCACAAAACTCATACGGTAGTTGCCCATAACTTTGCTCTATTTCAGCCTGAGTTTTACCTAAAAAACGCTTAACCGAAATAAGTGTATTAGCAGGGTCTTGCGTTGCTGCTTGTGCAGCTTCTGCGCCAACAGTAATACCGCCTGCTTGATAACGAACAACCGACGGTAACATAGCCGCGCCAAGATCATCAGTTAACGTGCGGGCTTCGCCACTTTGTACTGTTGCAACTAATGAGTTAGTTGTACCAAGATCAATACCAATAGCTAGTTTATGTTCGTGTGGTGCCGCGCTCTGCCCCGGCTCAGCAATTTGCAATAATGCCATAATGCTCTTTAAACTCGTGTTGCTCGCTTTGCAGCAAGTAATTAATCGTCAAATAAACTGTCTTCAATACGCTCTAGTTCGTCACGTAACTTATAAACAAACTTCAGTTTACGAATATTATCTGCGGCAAGTTGATATTGCTGCTCATCGTTACTTGCGAGTTGCTCGGCAAGTTGTGCACTGTACTGCGTGTTTAGTTGCTTAATTTGTTTTTCAAAATTTGCAATCGCAGTATCAGGATCGCGCGACGATGTTAGCTCTTCAAGCTCTTCGCGAAGTTCCATTTGCTGCATTAAAAACATTGGATCTTGCAAGGTTTGCTGCTCTGCACGAATATCAACGCCTAGCTCGCTCAACATATATTCAGCACGTTTTACTGGGTGCTTTAATGTTTGTAGCGCATCGTTAATTTCGGCGGCGCTTTGCACTGCCATTAACTTATCGCGGCTGCTCGCATTAGCGTGGCGATCTGGATGTACAGTACGCTGTAATTCCAAGTAGTGCTTGTTAACCGTTGCTAAATCAATATTGTAATCAACGGGGACTGCAAATAATTCAAAGTAACGCATAACTTCAACCAATAATATTCAGAAATAACAAAGCCCTACATTAACTGGCAGGGCTTATTTATACTACAAAGATATTTTAAGCTTAAACGGTAAAGCTTTCGCCACAACCACACTCATCTGCTTGATTAGGGTTTCTAAATTTAAACCCTTCATTTAAGCCTTCTTTAGTGTAGTCGAGCTCTGTGCCATCGATGTAAACTAAGCTTTTAGCGTCAACAATTAATGTTACACCTTTAGCCGCAAAAGTTTCATCGTCTTCGTTTAAATCGTCAACAAACTCAAGTACATAAGCAAGACCTGAACAGCCCGTCGTTTTAATGCCAACGCGCAGGCCTAAACCTTTACCGCGGTTTGCTAAAAATGATTGTACGCGGTTTGCTGCCGCATCTGTCAATGTCACTGCCATGAGTTTCTCTTCTTACTTCGCTTGTTTGCTTTTGTAGTCTGCAATTGCTGCTTGAATTGCGTCTTCGGCTAAAATTGAACAGTGAATTTTCACTGGTGGTAATTCAAGCTCTGCACTGATATCAGTGTTTTTAATTGTAGCTGCTTCGTCTAGCGTTTTGCCTTTAACCCACTCTGTTACAAGTGAAGATGAAGCAATTGCGCTACCACAACCGTAGGTTTTGAATTTTGCATCTTCAATAACGCCTTCGGCAGATACTTTAATTTGCAATTTCATTACGTCACCACATGCTGGTGCGCCTACCATACCCGTTGCCACTGACGGATCATTCTTATCTAGAGTACCTACGTTACGTGGGTTTTCTACGTGGTCGATTACTTTATCACTATAAGCCATTATTCTATCCTCATTACCTGCTAGGGTATGTGCTCACACTATTAGTGGTGAGCCCATTCAACTGAATCTAAATCAATACCTTCTTGATGCATCTCCCAAAGTGGAGACATCTCACGTAGGCGACCGATAGAGTTTTTCATTAATTCGACGGTGTAATCAATCTCTTCTTCGGTAGTAAAGCGACCAATACTAAAACGAATTGAGCTATGTGCTAATTCGTCGTTACGGCCAAGTGCACGTAATACATAAGAAGGCTCTAAGCTTGCAGATGTACAGGCTGAACCTGACGATACTGCAATGTCTTTTACTGCCATAAGTAACGACTCACCTTCAACAAAGTTAAAGCTGATATTTACAATGCCAGGTACTGATTGGTCTTGCGTGCCGTTAAAGTATACTTCGTCCATATCAGCCATAATGCCGTCGATTAAACGATTACGTAAGGCGCTGATGTGTGCGTGATCTTTTTCGAAATCTTGCTTAGCAATTTTAAACGCAGTACCCATACCCACTAATTGGTGAGTAGCTAGTGTACCAGAACGCATACCGCGTTCATGTCCGCCACCGTGCATTTGCGCTTCAAGGCGAGCACGTGGTTTACGACGAACGTAAAGTGCGCCAACACCTTTAGGGCCATACACTTTATGTGCAGAGAACGACATAAAATCAACTTTAAGCTGTTGCACGTCGATTAATACTTTACCCGCGCTTTGCGCGGCATCTACGTGGAACATAATTTTACGTTCGCGACACATTTCGCCAATAGTCGCGATATCTTGAATTACACCTAGCTCGTTATTAACGTGCATGATGCTTACAAGTACTGTGTCGTCACGCATTGTGTCGGCAAGTTTTTGTAAATCAAGTAGGCCGTTTTCTTCAACGTCCATGTAAGTTACTTCAAAACCTTGGCGCTCAAGCTCACGACATGTGTCGATTACAGCTTTATGCTCAGTTTTAGCGGTAATAACGTGCTTACCTTTTTTCTTGTAAAACTGTGCTGCACCTTTAATAGCAAGGTTATTTGATTCTGTTGCACCCGATGTGAAAACAATTTCACGTGGGTCTGCATTAATTAAATCAGCAATATCTGTACGTGCTTGGTCAACAGCTTCTTCTGCTTGCCAACCAAAACGGTGTGAGCGTGACGCAGGATTACCAAACTTACCGTCCATTGTCAGGCATTGCATCATTTCTTTAGCAACACGTTCGTCAACAGGCGTGGTCGCTGCGTAATCTAAATAAATCGGTAACTTCATTTCTCTCTCCGCTGCAGGTCAACCTTAAAGTTGACAGCTTACTTGAATGTTTTCCAACTGCTTAATTGCATTATTAATACTGTTATCTTGGCGCGATGCTATTTCTTTCACATCTGATTTTTCCACCAATTCAGCAAGGGTAATATTATTCAAAAATTCTTCTATGCGTGCGCTTAAGTCTGACCACAAATTATGTGTTAAACAACGCATACCACTCTGACAGCCGGTATCGGCACCTTGGCAACGTGTTGCATCGACCGATTCGTCTACGGCGCTAATAATATCGCCAACAGAGATAACGCTCGCTTCACGCCCTAGTAAATAACCACCACCAGGTCCACGAACAGAACTTACTAGGCCATTTTTACGTAAACGAGCAAATAATTGTTCAAGGTAAGACAAAGAAATTTCTTGTCTTTGTGAAATATCAGCAAGGGCTACAGGACCTACACCTGTGTGTAGTGCAACATCCAGCATAGCTGTAACGGCATATCTGCCTTTTGATGTTAACTTCATAACGCCCCCTGCACAAAAGAGTGCAAATTTTAATTACCAGAGTAAATTAGTCAAGTATTATCACTTGATAAAAATTTGATTTAGAAACTCTTACTTTTAAATTGTAGAGTTAACAAATTTTCAATACTTGACCTCTTTGGTCAAGTATTACAGCCATTGTAATTACCTGAGTAATTTAGTCAAGTATTAGCGCGTTAATTAGTCTAGGTCTTTTATAACTAATAGCTATACCTAAGTTACTTAGGGATAGCCTTATTAATTGAGGTGAGAATACCGCGTAAAATATTCATTTCAGCATCTTCAGGGTGAGCTCGGTTAAACAAACGGCGCAATTTAGTCATAACTAAACCAGGGTGTTGCTTGATGATAAAACCTGTTTTAAACAACGTGTCTTCAAGGTGATCATAAAACAGCTCAGTTTGCTTTGAGCTTGGGTAAACTGCATCGTCTTCTTCAACCTTTTTAGGTTGTTGATTTAAAAATGCCATGCGAGTTTCGTAGCTAAGTGTTTGTACCGCCATAGCTAAGTTAAGCGAGCTGTACTCTGGGTTAGCAGGAATACATACATGGTAATTACAAAGCTGTAATTCTTCATTAGTTAAACCACTGTTTTCACGACCAAATACTAGCGCTACAGGACCATTTACGGCTTCAGCAACGAGCTTTTCACCACATTCACGTGGTTCAACCATTGGCCACGAAAGCGTACGAGAACGCGCACTTGTGCCAATCGTTAATGTACAGTCAGCGATAGCTTCTTCAACGGTACCTACAATAACTGCATTGCCTAAAACATCAGTTGCGCCTGCAGCTAATGCACTTGCTTGGCTGTCTATTTCGCAAGCAGGATCAACTAAATAAAGTTTTGATAAACCCATGGTTTTCATGGCGCGAGCCGCCGAACCAATATTGCCGGAATGTGACGTGTTAACTAAAACAATGCGAATATCATCTAAGATCATTACTGTGCTACTTTGCTATGCCAAAAAATTGCGCAAATTCTAACATGAAAATGTAATAAGATCCTAGATTCAAAAGGCTAGATCCTATGATCAAACCCAATATAACGATTCTTACATGGATAAGTTCTAGGGATATAACGCCGATTTGTTTTGATGCTTAAACCATTGCCGCTTTTACATAGACATCAAAACGGTTCTTTTTGGTTTTGATCTGCATACTTGGAGTTTTTTCGTTTAAGAATGGAGCGTAATCGGGGCGCTTTACAACAACACGCTTACTGGCAAGTGGATAGGCAAAATCAAGTAGGTCGTCAGCGTCGTTGTCTGCACCAACAAGCTCTTGAAACACGCGCATTTCTTTTTTAACTAATGCTGATTTTTCGCGATGCGGGAACATGGGATCTAAATAAACAACATCAGGCATGCTTTCGCATTGAGAGAGCAAAGTATGGCTTGAGCCAAATATTAGGCTCATGTTTTCTTTCATCCACAAACCAATTTCAATATCGCTATAGGCTCGCTTTAAACCATCGTATAAAAGTGCAGCTACAACCGGGTGACGTTCATGTAATATAACTTTGCACCCTAGCGAGGCAAGTACAAAACCATCTCGCCCTAAACCAGCGGTAGCATCAAGTACAACAGGCGTTGCGCCTTTATTTAAACCCACTGCTTTGGCAATTGCTTGCCCTTTACCACCGCCAAACTTACGCCTATGGGCGGCAGCACCGGTTACAAAATCAACGTTAATTGCACCTAGTTTAGGCTCGTCGGTTTTAAATAGACTTAACCCTTTATCATCGTAATGTAAGCTAAAGCCACTGCAATTTTGCGCCCATTGGGCTAAACCAAAGCGTGTTTCTAATTCATTTAAATAAGGGCGTAACTCTTTAAAAGCACACTGAATAACCACAATAAACTCCGACGATAAAATACGCCTGTAGTATATCAACCGCTTTACTTTAAAGCACTAAAATAGCTCTATATCACTATGATGATTCGTATTGACCTTTGCGGCTTCCGCTTTAGTACGTAAATTAGATATAAGTTCATTGCGGCTTTCGGCAACTTGTTTAAGCTGATATTTGATAAAGGCTAAATCACTATTAGCCGATACAAATAACTGCATTGTTTGATCCAATTGAGATATATATAAAGTGAGATCCGCAGGATTTGCTTGTGTTTGTTGTAGCTTAATAGCGCAGTCAAGTTCATGTAGCTGCTCTATAAACTCTTTAGTACTTTTGTTTTGCTCTACATTTTGAGTAGTTAACTGCTTAACAATATCTTGAAGGGCTGTACTTATTTGAGCTGCCTGCTCATAACTGCTTTCGCTTCTTTCCATGGTAACAACCTTCTCGTTGGTTACTTCTAATATATGCGGGAACAGATCTTTGTAGCGCCCATACAAAGCATCATTATCAACTGGCATATTTTTTATCAAAAGGGACACTTTGGGGTAATTAATGATAGTGCTGCTACCAATATCAACAAATCGTTGAGCATTTCGATGTTGCTCAAGCAGCTCTTGCTCTAACGGGCAAACACCACTTTGCTGGCTGTAAAAAATACCTTTTCCTTGATACCAAAACACCACCACAACATCTAAATTTAAAGGAGCAAAAAAGGTAAAAAAGTATTCACTCAACGATTGAAAGTTATTAGCGTGATAACTTTGTCCAACGTAGCGCATTATACGTCCCATATCGCCTGACTCTGTCATTGCCATTTCAGCTGTTTTATTCGCTTTTACTATATCCAATTTTAGTTTTGCGCATTTTTGCCTATATTCGTAAAGTACCTTTATTCGCGCTATTAACTCTTCTGCATTAAAAGGTTTTGTAATGTAATCAGATGCGCCGACGCTATAACCTTTTACCCGATCGCTTAGCTCTATTTTAGATGAGAGAAACATAACGGGAATATCCTGAGTATTTTGACTTTGCTTTATTGTTTTACATACGTCATAACCTGACATACCTGGCATTTCAATATCGAGTAAAATAATATCTGGGTTGTATTTATTGGTTAGCCTTAATCCTTCATCGCCATCTTTTGCATGAATTATTTTACAAAACCCTGCTAAAGACTCTTCAATTATATGATGAACATACTTGTCGTCATCAATTGCCAATACCAACTTTGCCATGCCTTAGTCCATTTTATTAGGTGTGCTAAAAGCATAGTACGGTAGGATGAAATTACTAAAAATTATTAGATAATAATTTTAAAATAATAAAAAAGCGCCATTAAGGCGCTTTAATTTGGTTTGTGCTAAATATTAATTTTTAAACAGCAATACCGCTATGGCGTAGTAACGCGTCAACATTAGGCTCACGACCACGGAACTTTTTAAATAATTCCATTGGCTCTTCGCTACCGCCTTTTTCTAAAATATTTTGCATGAAGGCTTGCCCTGTTTCAGCGTTAAAAATACCTTCTTCTTCAAATTTAGAAAATGCATCAGCAGAAAGTACTTCAGCCCACTTATACGAGTAGTAACCTGCACTATAACCACCGGCAAAAATATGGCTAAAACCATTTTGAAAACGGTTAAACTCAGGCGGTTTAACGATTGATGTGCGGCTACGTACATCGTTTAGTACTGCTTGAATTTGGCATTGCTCACCCACTTTGTAATCGTTATGGATTTTAAAATCGAATAACGAAAACTCAATTTGACGTAGCATTTGTACGCCTGAGTTATAGTTTTTAGCCGCTAGTAATTTATCAAGTAGCTCTTTAGGTAACGGCTCACCCGTTTCATAATGACCTGAAATAAAGCTCAGGGCCTCTTCGTCATAACACCAATTTTCTAAAAACTGACTAGGAAGCTCTACCGCATCCCACGCTACACCATTAATGCCAGCCACTGGCGCGGCATCAACTTGTGTAAGCATGTGGTGAATACCATGACCAAACTCATGAAATAAAGTAGTTACTTCGTCATGAGTAAACAGCGCAGGTTTATCGCCAACCGCCTTATTAAAGTTACACACTAAATAAGCCACTGGAGTTTGTAGTTCGCCGTTAGCGCGTACTTTACGACCCATACAGTCATCCATCCACGCGCCGCCACGTTTGTGGTCGCGTGCATATAAATCGAGATAAAAACGTCCGCGTAGAGTATTGCTACTATCTACAATTTCAAAAAAGCGTACATCTTTGTGATAAGTATCAAAGTCAGTAACTTCTTTTACGCTAATGCCAAATAAGCGATTAACGGTTTCGAATAAGCCGCTAAGCACTTTATTTGCTGGGAAGTAAGGACGTAGTACTTCGTCTGAAATTGCATACTTTTCTTGCTTAAGCTTTTCGCTGTAGTAACCAAAATCCCATGCTTCTAATTCAGAAATACCGTGTTTTTGCTCAGCATAGGCTTTTAGCTCGGCCACTTCTTGCTCTGCTTGTGGTTTTGATTTAGCTGCTAGGTCTTCTAAAAATGAGAATACTTGTTCTGGTGTTTCGGCCATTTTAGTCGCGAGTGACTTTTCAGCGTAGCTGTTAAACCCTAGTAACTGTGCAAGTTCATGGCGAAGCGCAAGCTCCTCGCTCATAATATCAGAGTTATCAAACTCACCGGCGTTAGGGCCTTGATCTGATGCGCGCGTAGAAAACGCGGTGTAAGTTTCTTTGCGTAATTCGCGGTTATCTGCGTAAGCCATTATTGGTAAATACGACGGGAAATCGAGTGTAAATAACCAGCCATCTAATTCTTTACTTTTTGCGGTATCAGCTGCAAGTGCTAAAGCAGATTCTGGCAAGCCAGCTAAGTCGCTCTCATCAGTAATATGTTTGTGCCAAGCAAGTGTGGCATCCATTACGTTGTTGCCAAATTTTGAGGCAAGTTCTGATAAACGCGCGCTAATTTCGCCGTAACGTGTTTGCTGTTCTGCCGCCAGAGCAATACCCGATAATTTAAAATCGCGTAGCGCATTAGTAATTGTTTTTTGTTGTGCTGTAGTCAGCGTTTTAAATTCGTCACTGTTATAAAGCGTATTATACGCGTTGTATAAACCTTGGTGCTGACCTACAAATGTTGAATATTCAGATATTAACGGTAAGCACTGCTCGTAAGCTTCACGTAATTCGTCGTTATTCATTACTGAATTTAAATGCGATACAGGGGAGAACATGCGCGATAATTTATCGTCGGCTTCTTCAAGGGGTAATACTAAGTCATCCCACGTATACGAGCCTTTAGCTAACACGTCATCAATGGCTTTACGACAAAGCTCGATACCGTCTTTTAGTGCTGGTACTACGTACTCAGGCTTTATTTTTGAAAATGGTGGTAAGCCTTCAAGGCCAATTAATGGGTTGCTCATAAATACTCTCTTTGCGTTAATGCATTACATTTTAAATTGGGTCTAAAAGTAAAAAAACAACTCAGCTGCTTTTAAGTTGTGTAATTTTAATATGGTTGCTCCAGAGCAAAACACAAATAACTCATTAGTGAATCAGCCACTTTATAACGCTCTAGTACCGTATCAACTAGGTTATTACTGCATATTTGCTTTTGAGTAAGCGAGCTAATGGCTATAAAGTCTTTTCGTTTGAGCTCATCTATTAAGGGATGAGCTTTTTCAAAACCTCTTGGCGGGCGTTTTAGCGATTCTCCTGACATTTCAAATATAGATTTAAATTGCTCATCATAAATTGCTTTTTTATAGCTATTTGGGTTTTCGTCTATGCAGGTTCTAATTGCATTAAGCGCCTTTGATTCTGGTCGCCAAATACCAGCACCTACAAAACATTCGTCATTTGCTAAGTGAAAATAAAAACCAGGGGCGTGTACGTCTTTTCCCATAAAATGGCGAAATTGAATCCCTACATTAATTTTATATGGGGTTTTATCTTTACTAAAACGCGCGTCTTTATGGATTCTCATTAAACTACCGCCCACTTTTTTATCTGATGCGACAAAATGGCTAGAAACATCAGCAAGTGGTGCTTGCATTTGCCTAATGAAATCTAAAGCGGGCTCTCTTACGTATTCCTCATACTGTGATTTATGGTCGTTAAACCAGTCTCTATTATTGTTTTTATCAAGCTGAGCAAGAAATTCGAATGTTTTTTTACTAAACATAGGTCACCTAAACACTCTTTATTTTTAAAACTTAATGTTATGCTAATGCGCATAAAACTCAACGCCTAAGGACATAAAATGACACAACACTTTGATTATATTGCAATCGGTGGTGGCAGTGGTGGTATTGCCTCTGCAAATAGAGCGGCAATGCGTGGCGCTAAAGTAGCACTTATAGAAGCAAAACACATGGGCGGCACGTGTGTAAACGTAGGCTGCGTACCTAAAAAAGTAATGTGGCACGGTGCTCAGGTTGCTGAAGCAATTAATTTATATGCCCCAGATTACGGCTTTAATGTTGAAGTAAAAGGCTTTGATTGGAGCAAACTAGTAGAAAGCCGTGAAGCCTACATTGGCCGAATTCATAAAGGTTATGACAGTGGCCTTGCTAGCAATGGCGTGACTGTAATTAAAGGCTTTGCTAAATTTGTAGATAATAAAACAGTTGAAGTAAACGGCGAGCACTACACAGCCGATCATATATTAATTGCAGTAGGCGGCCGCCCAAGCATTCCGCATATTGAAGGTGCTGAGCACGGCATTGATTCAAATGGCTTTTTTGAATTAAAAGAGCAACCTAAACGCGTTGCAGTAATAGGCGCAGGCTACATAGCCGTTGAGCTTGCTGGTGTATTACATGGTTTAGGTACTGAGACACATTTATTTGTACGTAAGCATGCCCCACTTCGTAGTTTTGACCCATATATTGTAGATACGCTTGTTGAAGTAATGGCCGCCGAAGGCCCTACTTTACATACTCACTCTGTACCAAATAAATTGGTAAAAGAAGATGATGGCTCTGTAACGCTACATTTAGATAACGGCAAAACTCATAATGTTGACCAAGTAATTTGGGCCATTGGCCGCCAGCCAACAACAGACGCAATTAATGTCGCTGCTGCCGGCGTAGAAGTTAACAGCGATGGTTTTGTTAAAGTTGATGAGTTTCAAAATACCACAGCTAAAAACGTTTATGCTGTTGGTGATATTATCGAAAACGGTATTGAACTTACGCCTGTAGCAGTTAAAGCAGGGCGTACTTTATCAGAGCGTTTATTTAATAAAGAACTACCAGATGATTTAAAAATGGATTACAGCTTAGTCCCTACTGTTGTATTTAGTCATCCACCTATTGGTACTATTGGTTTAACTGAGCAAGAAGCTATTTCTCAGTACGGCGAAGAAAACGTTAGAATTTACCAATCTGGTTTTACGGCTATGTACACAGCGGTAACTAAACATCGCCAGCCTTGTAAAATGAAACTTGTATGTGCCGGCCCAGACGAAAAAGTAGTTGGCCTACATGGTATTGGTTTTGCGGTTGATGAAATGATTCAAGGTTTTGCCGTTGCCATGAAAATGGGCGCAACTAAAGCTGATTTTGATGCCGTTGTGGCGATTCACCCGACAGGCTCGGAAGAATTTGTAACGATGCGCTAGGCGCTAAACTCTAAGTTCTCAATTATAAAAAGCCCTTGCTAAGTAAATAGTAAGGGCTTTTTAATGCTTGTTATATTTTGCACAACAAACTACTTAAAACGTCACATTAAAAACATCCATTCAACATTAAATAAATATCTAAGCCATTATTTTAACAGCAAAAATATTAGACCGATAAAAATATTAAAAGTTTAAATTTTGTTTTGGCTTTAAGGCATTTTTACAATTAGAATCTCGCGCATTTATAGTTTCTCTTGGTTATTTATGTTTTTACTGCGATCTTTTATTTATTTATTATGCCTAGCGGGTGTTGCTCATTTAATTCAACTTGAAGGCTTTGAATTAAAACAGTATGCACTTTACAGTGAAGAAACTCTTACTGAACATATGCAAGATGTTTTAACTTTTTTAAGCTGTATTTTGTTTTTCTATGCTTCGCGAATTAACTTTCAACTCAAAATACCGGCAGTATTACTTGCTGCGTTATCGGCAATGATGTTTGTAAGAGAGTTTGATACCTACCTCGACTTATACTTTTTTGATGGCGCTTGGCAAAGTATCGTCTATTCAATTTTAGCTGGCGTGTTTGTTTATTTAATAACAAAGAGAGGGAATATTTTTAACTCTTTAAAAGCCTATAGCCTCACTCCTAGTTATGGTATTTGCTTATCAGGCATGGTTACTTTACTCGCATTTTCGCGAATGATGGGCAAAGGCGCATTTTGGCATTCAGTAATGGGCGATGACTACGTACGTGCAGTAAAAAACATTGTTGAAGAGGGTATAGAAACGCTTGGCTATACTCTAATCTTTATTTCAGCCATTGAGCTTGTACTCATATGCCGAAAAAGAATGGCTAAAAATCACAAACATTGCACTGATGAAGTAACTCAATAGCGTCGCTCCATTTTTATTGGTTACTTTTTTGCACTAAATTTGCTAATTGGTTTAATAAATCAATATACTGAGCCTGTTTTTATCAACTCGCGTTTAATTGGATATTATGACTAAAGATATATTGCTGCATCCGTTTCTTCTTTCAATTGTAATGATCACAATTGCATTTGTACTAAAAGCACTTGTTGATAAGCTGGCTAAAAATCGCGCAGAAAAAAAAGAAAAAGATATTCGTTATATCGCACACAATATTAAGCATTTTATTAATTTTGTAATGATGATATCGCTGCTGTTTGTGTGGTCTACCGAAATTCAAAACTTTGCACTTTCTATTGCTGCTTTTGCTGTGGCGATTGTGCTTGCAACGCGTGAGTTTATTCAGTGTGTAATAGGCTTTTTTTACCTCGTAACAACCCGCCCGTTTAGAGTCGGAGATTGGATACAAGTAGGTGATTACTTTGGTGAAGTAGCTGAAACTGATTGGATTAAAACAACCATGCATGAAATTGATATACATACTTATCAATTTTCGAGAAAAACCATATACATACCTAATAATAAGCTGATTACCAGTTCTATTAAAAACTTAAACTTTGTAAAACGCTTTGTTACACATCATTTTATTATTGTCCGAAGAGAGAGCTTTAACCCGTACCCTATTCACGACACATTAACTGAGCAAGCTAAGCTGTATTGCGAAGAGTTTCAAGAAGTAGCAAGCCGTTATAATTCGATGATTGAGCGTAAACTTGATGCAAAAATATCTGGCCCAGAGCCGGTAATTCACTTTGGTACAACCGATTTAGGTGAATTTAAAGCAAGCTTTACCTTGTTTTGCCCAACAGAAAAAGCGCTTGAGATAGAGCACAAATTAACAGAGTGCTTTTTTGCGTTATGGTACAAAGAGGCTGAAAAAAATAAAGAAGGTGAAGGAGAGGCATAAACCTCGCCTACACAAAGTAAAAATACAAATCGTAGGTGCGAATTTATTTCGCGCTCTATTACGTGAGCGTATATTTAAAAAGCGAGGTGTAAAACCTCACCTACCCAGACTAAGCAGGCAAATTGTAGGTGCGAATTTATTTCGTGATCTATTACGTGAGCGTATATTTAAAAAGCGAGGTGTAAAACCTCACCTACCCAAAGTAAGAATGCAAATTGTAGGTG